>JADGEP010000139.1 GCA_016744275.1 Candidatus Krumholzibacteriia bacterium
CTGCAACTCGGGTTGAAAAACCGGAGTGAAGGGTTCTGCCGCCGTCGCGTTGAAGGCCAGAAGAAACATCGAACAGGTGACAAGCAAATTTTTCCAATGATCGCGTCCGGCACAGGCCATCCCAAACCCCTTTGTATCAAGTGAGAAGAAGAAGTGCCATGGCAGGCACCGTTAGCAATATGTCGGGGGGGGACGGACAAGGTGGGGTTCCGTCAGGTCAGAGGTCTCTACGATGCTTTGGTGAGATTGTTCGCACTTTTCGAATTGAAGCGGTGGGATTTGTCCAACTCGGGAAATCTTTAACAAATTTCAGAATTGGCAGGCCCTTGGCCGCAGATTTGCATTTATGCTAGCAGACAGGCACCGTACCGCCCGATTCAGATCCCGGTTTTTAGCCACAGGAGAGCCGTCCATGACGACCATAGTTGAAAAAACATCCTACAGAGACAAATTGCTGGACCACAAAAGCGAACTCCTGGATTTTCTCTTCAATTTTTCGCCCATCCGGCCGCGCACTTTTGCCGACCTGGGTGGCGTGTGGGGAGTCGAAGGTGCCTATTCTCTGTACGCCATGGACGAGCACAAATGCCAGGCCGGATATCTGGTGGACACCCACCCGACCGAAAAAGTGTTGGAGTATGTGGAACAGACCCCGGGGCTGAATTTCATCCAGGGCAATTTTGGTGAGGCTGAAACCATCGCCCAGGTGCCCCGCGTGGACTGCGTTTTCCTCTTTGATGTGCTGCTGCATCAGGTTAAGCCCAATTGGGATGTCGTGCTGCGGCGCTATGCCAAGAAGACCAACTGTTTTGTCATCTACAATCAGCAATGGGCGGGTTCGCCAAATACGACACGCCTGTTGGAATTGGGCAAAGAGGCGTACTTTGCCAGCACTCCCCACGACCCGGAACATCCTGTCTATCGGGACCTTTTCAACAAGTTGGATACCAAACACCCGGACTATGAAAACCGCAATTGGCGCGACGTGCACCACGTCTGGCAATGGGGCATCACCAACGGCGAATTGGAAGCTGTGCTGAAGGATCTGGGTTATCGGAAGACATATTTCGCGGACTTTGGGTCCTTTGGCGGCTTAAAAACGTTTGTGAATCACGCCTTTATCTGGCGTCGATAGACCCTTTGCCTCAGAAGCGCCTGGCCGCCCCATAGGCCGGCGTATGAATAAGACCATCCCGGTCCCATTATATGATATAATCTACAACTGTAGCCCTATAGCTCAACTTAAGAATGCCTTCTCAAAACCCCTTCTCGCCGAGGTTGTCATGCTCAAAAGACTCGTATTGGCCCAAGTTGTTCTTGGGCTTTTGTATACCACTCTGGCAGTGGCGGCCACCCCGGCCCCCCGTTCGTTTGCCCCCGTCCAAAGCGGATTTGTAGACCAGACTGCTCCCGAGTTGCCTTGGGCTGCGGACCGTCTTCTGATCAAATTCACCGCCGAGGCCAGCCAAAAGGCCCAACTCAGCGAATCCATGAATTCCGCAGACCTCTCGTCTGCTCTGAAAAACCTGCCATCCCTTGCCTCTGCTCTCGGTCAAGCCGGGGCTGTCGGCATTCGCGCGCCCCAACAACGACCCGCCAATAAGGCGGCCGCCAGTCGCGTCGGCGCAGATTTGTGGTACCGAGTCGATCTGATCGCCGGTACCGATGTGATTGCCGCGGCGACCAGCCTGGCCCAAAACCCAAACCTCGAATACGCACTGCCCGATTTGAAGGCCTATCCGGCGGTCACTCCCAATGATCCGCTCTACGCCGACAGTTGGGGCCACCAGAACACAGCCCAGCTGCCCGATCTCGACTGGGGCGGCACCTATGGGCACACACTGCCCACGACCGTCGGCACTGTCGGCTTCGACACCGATGCCGACCTCGCCTGGGACGAGAGCCAGGGCTATGGCAGCTCCAGCGTGATCATCGCCATTCTCGACTCCGGAGTCGATACGGGCCACGCTGACCTGAACCTCGTGGCCGGATACGACTACGGCGACAACGATAACAATCCCTTCGATGACAGTGCCCAAGCCGGGCACGGCACCGCCTGTGCTGGCGTGGCCGCTGGCATCGCCAACAACAATCTCGGTGTTGCCGGGATCGCTGGCGGCTGTCGGGTGATGCCCCTGAAGGTTGCCGATAGCGCAGGCACACTGTCGTTCTCCTACATCGTCGACGCGGTCTACCATGCCGCCGACAATGGCGCAGACATCATCAGCATGAGCTTCGGCGCCGCCACCACGGCCTATGCGCCCATGGACGCGGCCATCAGTTATGCCGTCAGCCAGGGAGTGACTCTTCTGGCGGCCACTGGCAACGAGAACAACGTGGCCATCAGCTATCCGGCCTACAACCCCGACGTGATCGGCGTTGGCGCCGCCTCGCCCTGTGGTGAGCGCAAGCGTTCCAGCAGCTCCAGCGGCGAAGTGAACCCCGGCGTGAGCACTGATCCCAACGGGTACACCTGCGATGGCGAACGCTGGTGGGGCTCGAACTATGGCTTTGCCGTCCAGGACCACCAGGGCGCGGTCGATATCATCGCACCGACGATCCTGCCGACAACTGACATCTCTGGCGCTGCCGGTTATGACACCAGTGACTATTCGGGGTTCTTCAACGGAACGTCGTGTTCCACGCCTTACGCCGCCGGCGTCTGTGCTTTGATTCTGTCGGCCAACCCGACGTTCACGCCGGCACAGATCCGCGCGCAACTGGTCTCCACCGCAGAGGACGTTGTCAGTGTGGAGTCGGGCGTCGGTTGGGATCGTTATACGGGCTACGGCATGGTTGATGCTGCAGCAGCCGTGAGCGGCGGAGTTGTCCCCGCGCCGGTGGCTGGCTTCTCGTCTTCAAATCCGGCCGGATGCGAGCCCCTGCTGGTCACGTTCAGCGACCTGTCCACCGGCACCATCGACACCTGGAGCTGGACCTTTGGCGACGGTGGCACCAGTACCCTGGCTAATCCCAATCACACGTACACCGTCGCGGGCACCTACACCGTCAGCCTGACGGTCACTGGTCCCGGTGGAACCGATTCCCAGACGCAGGTGGATTTGGTGACGGTGACCGGCGCCCCGGTCGCCAGCTTCGCCAATTCAACACCGACAATTCTGGTGGGCGGCTCAGTGAGCTTCATCGACACCTCGGTTGGCGCGACGTCGTGGGCCTGGGATTTCGGTGACGGCGGCACTTCGACGATGCAGAACCCCAGCCACAACTACTCCTTGCCCGGAACCTACACCGTCGAACTGGTCGCCTCCAATAGTTGCTTCGGCAATACATTTGCGAGCGTGGACCTGGTCACAGTATTGGCAGACGAAATTCATGCTGTGATCTCTCCGGCCTCTGGCATCTCGGGCGCGGTTTCGATCTTCGCCTTGCCCGACGGTTCGGGCACGCCGCTGACAGCGGTGCGCCAATGGAGCGGCACCATCGGTGATCCGGCCGTTTTTGTTGATGGTTCGATAAAAGTGAGCCTGACCGATGCCTTCGGTGATCCGGTTGTCGGATTTCCGGCCGCTGACATCACCATCGCGGCCCAAGCCGGCGGCTGGAGCCTTTGCTCGGCCTTGACGGCAGATGCTGCCACCGACATCAATGGTGAAGCCGTGATCAGCGGTGCCCTCGCTGGTGGTGGATACAGCTCTACGGGTGAGTTGATGGTCGTGGATATCAATACGCCCATGTTGGCTTCCACCAGTTACCCCGGCGGCCTGGCCGGGCTGGAATATTTCGTCAACAGCGGCGACATCAATGGTGATTACATGTCGAACCTCATCGACATCCCACTGTTTGCCATCGTCTACTATTCGGGTAGCTATGACTACAAAACCGATTTCGCCTGGAACGGCGTGGTCAACCTGTCGGACATCACGACGCTGGCCATTGGCTTGGGCACCGAATGCCTTGTCAAAGCCCAGGCCGCCCCGTCGGATGAAGACGTGAGCATGGCCGGATCGTTGGGTCTGGTCTTTGACACCCACAACAACAAGACCTCCCGCACGGCGGCACCCGGTGAAATGATCGACGCCTATCTCGTCTTGTCGGGCATGGCAGCCAGCGAAGGCATCGGTGCCTTTGCCGCCCAGTTGCGCACCAGCGAGAACGTCGTTGTGCACGAGCGCAACATCATTGGCCAGGCCTTGGACCTGAGCCAAGACGGCAGCCTCGTTGGTGGATACGCCACACCGCGCAGCGCTGAAGGCAATGCTCCTTTGAAGCTCATGCATCTGCGGATATCGGTGACGGACGAAAGCCCGGCTCACTTCTGGCTTGAGGCGGGACAAATGTCTGGCCTGGATGATCCGGCCGTGGTGTTAGGCGATGAAATGGCGGCAGTGCGGCCGGTTTCCGGTTCGGTGACCGCCCCGGTGGCCGCCCTCAACGACGAAGAATTTGCCCTGGCTGGCGAGACGCCGGTGGCATCCCATTTGACGCTGAGTATTGCCCCGAACCCGTTCAACCCGATGACGGAAATTCGCTTCAGCCTGCCCACAACGGGCCAGGTGGATCTGCGCATTTTCGACACCCGCGGCAAGCTGGTCAAGACCTTGGCCGGTGAAGTCATGACCGCCGGCGTGCATACTCTGGTGTGGAATGGCATCGATCACAGCGGACGCCGCGCGGCCTCGGGAGTCTACTTCTCGAACCTGCGCACCGATGCGGGAACGGTCATGCAGAAAATGATGCTGGTGAAATAGTTCACGGCTTCAGGCAAGGTTGATGAATCGGCCGCCATGCCCTCAGGGTTTGGCGGCCGATTTTTTGAGATCTCTGAAATCTAGAACCGACCCGCCACAGCCAAGCCCTGGCCATTGGGCACCAAGTGCCAGGACACGCCGGCGGTGTGTACCGGTCGGCCGGCGTTGCGCCCAATGATCCAGCCGATGGTCGCGCCGGCGATCACATCTGAGGCATAGTGTTTGCGGTCCTCCAGGCGCCCCAGGCCCGCGACCACTCCCAGCCCGATGACCACGCCACCGGCCCAGCCACCGTAGCGCCGCGACACCACGCCAGCGGTGGAAAAGGCCGTGGCCGTATGGCCCGAAGGGAAACTGTAATTTTCGCCATTGGGGCGGGTGCGGTTGAACGTCACTTTCATGGCACTGACGACACCGTAGGTGAGCAAAAGGCTGCGGGAAAGATCAAATCCCAGATCGGTCATTTCCTCGCTGCCTTTCAGGCCGCCCAAACCCCAGACCGCCAAGACCAAGGGCGCCTGCAGGCGAACATCACCCCAGATATTGCCGGAGTCGGCCACCTCATCGATCACCGGTTGATTCAGGAAGCGGGCCACGCCTTCGGGGTCTTCGAATTCGCCAACGGCAAACGAGGCGGCCGCGCCGCCGATCAACCACCACGCGTTTTCGGTGGTGGGCAAAGCCTTCACATCCTGCCACAGGGCGCTGGGAAAATGGGTCACGGAATTCGGTTCCTGGCCTCTTTCGGACGCCACGCAGGTGCTGATGGGAAGAAGCACTGGGGTCATTGCCAAAACGAGGGTGATGGCAGCGGTGGTGCAAAAGCGTGGGCTCGACATAGGGTGGGCGGCTCCTTCGAATATCAATGTTCTGCAAGACCTGAAAATGTAACTGCATTATAGTATTGGCCAGATCGGTGCACTCGGCAACGGGCAATACCGACTCGCCCATTTGACCATCTGTACTGAATATACTAGGTTCCGCGCCCTGAAGAGCACCAAACCCGATGAAATGGATATGGATTTGCACGCAAGTGAAAGCGTTACCGACCGCCTTTTGGCGAAATTTACTCCCGCTCGCATCCGCATTGAGCTGCTGGCGGGGCTGACTGTTGCCATGGCCCTTGTTCCCGAAGCGGTGGCCTTCGCCTTCGTGGCCGGCCTCGAGCCCCTCAGTGGCCTGTACGCCGCGTTCATCGTGGGCCTGATCACTGCTGTTTTCGGCGGACGCCCCGGCATGATCTCGGGCGCCACCGGTGCCCTGGCTGTGGTCATGGTTTCGCTGGTGGCCAACCACGGTCCCGAATACCTGTTCGCCACCGTGGTGCTCATGGGCGTGATCCAGCTGCTGGCCGGCGCCCTTCATCTGGGCAAGTTCATCCGGCTGGTGCCCTATCCGGTGATGCTGGGTTTTGTCAACGGCCTGGCCATCGTGATTTTCATGGCCCAGTTCGAACAGTTTAAAGTGGACGATGGCCAAGGCGGCCACGCCTGGATGGGCCACATCGACATGGTGACGATGCTGGGCCTGGCCTTCCTGACGATGATCGTCATCTGGGGCACGAGCAAATTGACCAAGGCGGTGCCCGCGCCGTTGGTGGGCATTCTGGTGACCACCGGCGTGGTGATCGGTTTTGGCCTGGATGTGCGCAACGTGGGCGACATGGCCAGCATCGCCGGCGGCCTGCCCAGCTTCAGTGTGCCCAATGTGCCGCTGAATCTGGAAAACATGATGATCATCCTGCCCCACGCCCTGATTCTGGCGGCCATCGGGTTGATCGAAAGCTTGCTGACATTGAACCTGGTTTCGGAGATCACCGAGACCCACGGCAAGGCCAGCCAGGAATGCATGGCCCAGGGCGGCGCCAACATCATCACCGGATTTTTCGGAGGCATGGGTGGCTGCGCCATGATCGGCCAGAGCATGATCAATGTGGAGTCGGGTGGGCGCACGCGCATGGCCGGCATTTCTGCGGCGTTGTTTCTACTGGGCTTCATCCTGTTTGGTTCGGGCCTGATTGAAATGATTCCCTTGGCGGCTTTGGTGGGCGTGATGTTCATGGTCGTCATCGGCACCTTTGCCTGGTCCAGCTTGCGCATCATGCACCGCATTCCGCTTTCCGACGCCTTCGTGCTCGTGCTTGTCTCGGCGGTGACCGTAGTGACCGACCTGGCCATCGCCGTGGTCGTGGGCGTGGTTGTTTCCACCCTCGTGCTGGCCTGGAAATCGAGCCAGAGCATCCACACCCGAGTGGAGACCGGCGACAACGGTGAAAAAATCTACCTGCTGGATGGCCCCCTGTTTTTTGCTTCGATCGAAAGCTTCAACGCGTTGTTCAAACCACGGGAAGATCCGGATGAAGTGATCATCGACTTTTTTGGCACGCGGGTGTTTGATACCAGCGCCCTGCAGGCCATCGACAGCCTGGCCGAGAAGTACAAGCGCCAGGGCAAAAACCTGCGCCTGCGCCACCTCAGCCCTGATTGCCAGGAATTGTTGGCCAAGGCTGGCAACCTGATGGAAGTCAATGTGATCGACGACCCGCAGTACGGCGTGGCGGTGGATTATGGTGCCCGCTTCGACTACGAGAAGCCCAAGAGTAATCGCGGCATTTCAAACTTTTGGAAAAGATGATCCGGCAGAACTGCTGAAGGAGTAGCCCATGCCCCGCAATGTGGAAATCAAAGCGAGTGTCGCCAATCCGGCCCGACTACGCGAACTGGCTTTGGCGTTGGGTGACGGCCCCGGTCAATTGATCGAGCAGAAAGACACCTTCTACAATGCTCCGCATGGCCGCCTGAAATTGCGGGAGTTTGGCGACGGCCGTGGCGAATTGATCGCCTACAGCCGGCCGGATCGGGAAGGTCCCAAGACCTCCAGCTATGTGATCAGCCGCACCGCAGATCCGGACAGCCTCAACGCCGCGTTGACCAGTGCCCTGGGCGTGCGCGGCGTGGTGGCCAAGAAGCGCACCTTGGTGCTGACCGGCCGCACGCGTATCCATTTGGATCAGGTGGAAGGCCTGGGCGACTTCATGGAGCTGGAAGTCGTGCTGGCCGATGATGAGACTGAAACCGAAGGCCAACGGGTGGCCGAGGGCCTGATGAAGCAGCTGGAAATTGAAGCAGGCGCCCTCATGGAGCACGCCTACATCGATCAGTTGGAAAAACTATAGCGGAACGGCCCCCGCAAATCAGTCCATCTCATGCACCCACGCCGCGTGCCGCGGCGCCTTCTTCGTTTGGCTCCACTCTTCCAGCATCGCCGGCGCCACCCGGTGCAGTTCTTCCATCTGCTCTGGTGTGCGCGTATTGGCCACCAATTCCAGACGGTGCCCGTTGGGATCGAAGAAGTAGATCGATTTAAAAATGCCGTGGTTGGTGGGACCCAGCACATCCAGCCCTTCAGCTTCTGCTTTGGCCTTGGCCTCCAACAGGGCATCCATGTCTTTCAATTCAAAAGCGATGTGCTGCACCCATTCGGGAGTATTGCCATCGCGGCCCATTTCCGGCGAATTGGGCAATTCGAAAAAGGCCAGGATGCTGCCCGAGCCCGCATCCAAAAAGATGTGCATGTAGGGATCGGGTTCTTTGGTCGATGGCACTTGGTCTTCGGCGATGGCCAGCACGAAGTCCATGTCCAGCACCCGTTGGTAACACTCGACGGTCTCTTTGGCATCCTTGCAGCGGTAAGCGACGTGGTGAATGCGTTGCAGTTCGACAGCCATGTGGCGCTCCTATGCTTCTTCGGTTTCGATGACGCCGCGGCGCATCTGGTCACGTTCCATGGATTTGAACAGCGCTTCAAAATTGCCCTCGCCAAAGCCCTCGTCGGCCTTGCGCTGGATGAACTCGAAGAAGATCGGGCCGATCATTTTTTCCGAGAAAATCTGCAGCAGCAGGCGCGGTTTGCCGCCTTCGGTTGAACCATCCAGCAGGATGCCCCGTTTTTGCAACTCGCCCGCGGGTTCGCCGTGGCCGGGCAAGCGCTCGTCCAGCATTTCGTAGTAGGCATCGGGCGGTGCGCTGAGAAAGGGCACACCGAGGTCTTTCAGATTCTGCCAGCATGCGATCAAGTCATCACAGATGAAAGCCACATGCTGGATGCCTTCGCCTTTGTACTCGCGCAGGTACTCTTCGATCTGGCCGACCTTTTCGCCCTTTTCTTCGTTGAGCGGAATGCGGATCAAACCGTCCGGCGCCGTCAGTGCCCGCGACAACAGGCCCGTGTATTCGCCCTTGATGTCAAAGAAGCGGATCTCGCGGAAGTTGAAAATTTTCTCGTAGTACTCGGCCCAATAATCCATGCGGCCTTTGTAGACATTGTGGGTCAGGTGGTCGATGACTCGCAGTTGGTTCTGGGCCGGGAGATCGCCGAGGTAAACACCGAGGTTGCCAGGTGCGTTGTAGTTGCCCTCGACGGCGC
>JADGEP010000013.1:0-19503 GCA_016744275.1 Candidatus Krumholzibacteriia bacterium
GTATTCTACGGATCTTTCGAAAAACACAATCTTCGAGGCACAACCAATATTTTTAACTGTATGACATATTTATGACTTACATCCGCGCCTGGTATCTATTTTGTTTCGTATCCAACAAACTCCCTATCCTTTTACAAGACAATCGTTAACGTGTATTTGCTAAAAAATTAACAAATGAATTGACAATGCCCCTGCGGATAGCTAGGCTATTTGAAATCGGCGCCAACGGGAGTTTGGATTTTTTGGATACTCACAATTTATCACCAGAGTTCAATCCGCAGGTCCTGATCTACTTCTGCAACTCCTGCAGTGGTCCCAAGACCGCCGGCAGCGGCCTTTCCCTGGCCCACATTTCCGACTCCATCACCAGCGTGCATTTCAAGTGCGCCCGCGACGTCACCCCTGAACAGATCCGCCGGGGATTCAGCAATGGAGCGGACGGCATTCTCATCTGCGGTTGCCTGGTGCGCGATTGTGAAAACAGTCCCAATGACCTGAAGGTGCTGCGGGATTTGTACCACAATCAAATGGCGGTCAAGGCCATGGGGTTGGCATCGGACCGCCTGCGTGAGGACTGGGTGGTGCAGGGCACAACCGACCATTTGGAACGCATTGTCACCGATTTTATCGCCCATCTGCGCGAAATGGGTCCCCTGCCCGTCCTGGTTCCTGAAGCTCCGGCCAAAATGAAGGAAGGCCAAGGCTGAGGTTCTGTCCTAGACTGAATGCAAACCACTGAATGCATTCCGTTGAGGAGTAGACCATGCTGCGCCAAACAATCTCTCTCGTCTTTTTGATATGCCTGAGCCTTGGGGCACTGACTGTCCAGGCCGAGCGCCCCGAGCCAGAAATCCACGGTGAATTTCAGGGCGACAAGATGTACACCTTGCTGCCTCCCGATGGCATCCCCGCCATCCTGGACCCCGAATACCTGACCGGTGAAGAAGCCGCGGCCCAGATGTCTGCCGACGAACCGGTGATGGGTCTAGTGGCTGGCGACGATGCTGTCTGCTGGTCAACCTGGCAATTGGATGCCCACGAAATCGTCAACGACACCTTCAACGGGACGGCCATTGCGGCCACCTGGTGACCTCTCTGTCATTCGGGCGTCGTGCACGCCCGCCAGGTTGGCGACCAGGTTTTGACCTTCATCGTATCGGGCAAGCTGTGGCGCAACAGCCTGATCATGCAGGATAAGGAAACGGGCTCGTTGTGGAGCCACGTGACGGGCGAATGCCTGGAGGGTGAGTATGTGGGCACCCAGTTGAAGATGATTCCCATGGTGCAGACTTCGTGGAGCCAGTGGTCGGCGGATCACCCGCAAACCCGTGTGTTGCGCAAGTCGGAGGAGGTCAAATCTTCCCACTACGAAAAATACTTTGCCGACCCCGAGCGCAACGGCTTGTTCCAGACGACCTGGCTGAAAGATCGCCTGCCGGGCAAAACGTTGATCCACGGCGTGGTGATGGGGCCGCATACGTTGGCCGTGACCGACGCGATTGTCGTGGGTGGTGAGCCGGTCAAGACCGTGCTGGGCGGTGTCGAAGTGCGGGTCATCCGCAATGCTGACGGTGGCGTGAGTGCGCGCCGCGGCGATACGGATGAGGAACTGCTGGTGCGTTCGGCATTCTGGTTTGCCTGGAGCACTTATTTTCCGCGCACGGAGGTGTTGGACTAGACGGACAGGGATCAGTCCGCGTCTCCATCCAGGGCTTTGCGGATGGCCCTCAGCAGTGTGGCGGGGTCGTGGGGTTTCATCAGCAAGGGCACATTCATGTTTTGCGAAAGGCGCCCGAGGATGGCGTCTTCGCTGTACCCGCTGTTGAAAATGATCTTGGTCTGGGGCCGCTTGGCTTCGATCTCGCGGGCGACTTCAGGGCCACCCACCAGGGGCATCACCAGGTCCAGCAACGCCAGGTCGATTTCGTCGGCATGCTTTGCAAAGACCTCAAGAGCCTCTTTTCCATCACAGGCTTCCAGGATGCGGTAACCCGCCCGGGTGAGGATGCGGTTGATCACAGCGCGCACGGCCTCGTCGTCCTCGGCCATCAAGATGGTTTCGGTGCCGCCAACGGGTGCTTCCTGGACCGGGTTTTGAGTTTCCTCGTCGATCAGACTTTCAGCGGCCACCGGCAATAGAATCGTGAAGGTTGACCCTTGGCCCGACTCGCTGTCGACCAGGACCATGCCGCCGTGCTGTTTGACGGTGCCGTAGACAGTCGCCAAGCCCAACCCCGTGCCCCGTCCGCGGTCTTTGGTGGTGAAGAACGGCTCAAAAATCTGGGGCAAGACATCCGGCGCGATGCCTTCGCCGTTGTCGCTTACGGCAATGCGGATGTGCAGACCCGGTTGCGCCCAACTGTAAGCGGTCATGAATTTTTGGTCGACGACCTTCAGGCTGGTTTCAATCAGCAGGGTGCCTCCGTCAGGCATGGCGTCCCGGGCATTGAGGCAGAGGTTGAGCAACACCTGCTCCATTTGACCGACGTCGACATGAATCTCACGGTTGATGGCGCCGGGGCGGAAGTCGAGCGATATGTGCTCACCGATCACGCGCCGAACCATCTTCAAGAGTTGGGCAATCAGGTCGTTCGGGTCGGTGTTTTGCAACTCCAATACCTGGCGCCGGCTGAAGGCCAGCAACTGCCGGGTCAGTTCGCCCGCACGGCCCACGGAGCCGCGCAACATCTTGAGTTCACGCTCCACATTTGCGGGAGTGGTCTCTCCATCCAGGGCAAAGTCCAGGTGCCCCAACATCGCGTGCAGGATGTTGTTGAAATCATGGGCAATGCCGCCAGCGAGTTGGCCCACGGCCTCCATCTTTTGCGATTGCACCAGGCGCCGTTCCAGGTTGAGTTGGTGGGTCACATCGCGCTTGACGCTGACATAACTCACGATCTTGCCATCGCCGTCGAGGATGGGGCTGATGGAGGCCTCTTCTTCCAGGGTCTCGCCGTTCTTACGCCGGTTGATGAAATTGCCGAGCCAAACTTCGCCCTGGGAGATTGTCTCCCAGATGTCTTTGTAAAAGTCGTCGTCGTGCATGCCGCTTTTGAGAAAACGCGGGTTCTCGCCCAGCACCTCTTCCAGTTTGTATCCGGTGATGTCTTCGAAGGCCGGATTGCAGTAGCGAATCGAGCCGTCCAGGTCCGTGATGACCACGCTGTCGCCCGTTTGTTCAATGGCCGTGACCAGCCGCGCGTTCAGGTCCTGGATCTGGCGGTTTGAAGTCAAATCCATGAAGGCGACATAGACCGATTCCCAGTGCGTGTCGGCCGGGTCCTTGAACATCTTGAAGGCGATGTGGCGCACATCTCCAGCCAGGGTCTTGACCGTCGTGACCGCTTCGGCGGATGCCTGCCCACTGGCCAGAGTCAGCAGCTCCTTGAGAAAAACCGCCTCGGCATCTTCGGTGAAAGTGGCGGCAAGGTTGTTGGTCAATTCGGTCACGGATGCGGCCTGATGCAACTTCAACGTGGCCTGGTTCACGGCCTTGATGTCCACCAAGCCGATGCATTTGTGGAAGTCGTCGGGGTCGTTACGGAAGTGGAATTCCAGGTCTTCAACGCCGCGAGATTTCAGGTCGTCGATGTGGGCTTTAACTGCGGAAAAATCTTCGTGCCAAAGAGAGACGGGGGCGCTGTCGAACAAGTGACGCATCTGTTCTTCGTTGCGGGTCAAGGCGGCGGCGGCCGCCACCTGGTCGGTGATGTCCGTGAAGCAGAGCACGCCGCCGACATAGGTTCCGTCAACAAAATAGGGCTGCACTTGAAGCTGGACGTCGAAAAAGGTGCCGTCTTTGCGCAGAAAAACGGCCTGGCCCTCATTGGTATCCTGTTTCTCCATGGCGCGGCAGGTGTCGCATTCGGCCGGCGGTATCGGGGTGCCGTCGCGTTGGCGCCCGTGCAGGTTGCTGTGCAGATCAACCCCCTGCAGATCTGGGGCCGTCCATCCGGTGAGGGTTTCAGTCGCGGGGTTGGAAAAGGTGACCATGCCCTCGGCGTCAAAACCCACAATGGCGCTGGGTGTGGCGTTGAGGATCAGGGCATGGCGCCGGGCCAGATTTCCGTGGGCGCGGTCATCTGTACTCTGGGCTGAAATGTCACGCAAGAGGCAATAAGCGTAGCCCGAACCGTCGGACTGGTTGAAGTTGGCGCGGATGTCGGTTTCGGTGACCACGCTGGTGCCATTGGCCCGCAGCATTTCCACCACGCGTCCGGGCAACGTGCCGCCGGATTGCAATCGCTTGAATACGAGCTCAAATTGCGCGACAAATCCGGGCGCGAGAAAATCCTGTAAGGGCCGGCCGACAACGTCGTCGCGTTCGTGTCCCAACAGGCGCATCCAGGCCTTGTTGACGTCACAAATCCGGCCCTCAAAATCCACGACATGGTAGGGCATGGGCGCTTCGGCGAACGCTTCCTGGAGGATGTCCTTGTTGACGGGTTTCTTACTGTCGGGCACGGAAAATCCTCGTTCAGGGTGTTTTTGGTTCGGTAGCGGTGATCATATCTCAGCCCGGTCTTGTTGGCCAGTTCCGATGGCCAGGCTCGTTCGTGCGATAAAAAAAAACGCCGCGCCCCCAAAGGAGCGCGGCGTCTGCTCATACTCAGACAACGACTAGCACTTGGCCGCGACGGCCTCCGCCATTTCAGTCGTGGTGGTGGTGCCACCCATGTCGTAGGTCCGCGCCTTGCCTTCGGCAATCACGGCCTCGACGGCGGCTTCCAGCTTGTTGGCCATGTCGGTCTCGCCCAGGTGGTCGAGCATCATCTTGGCCGACAAAATCATGGCAATGGGATTGACCTTGTTCATGCCCACGTACTTGGGAGCAGAGCCATGGCTGGGCTCGAACACGGCCACCTTTTTGCCAATGTTGCCGCTGCAGGCAAAGCCGAGGCCGCCGACCAGTTGGGCGCATAGATCGGAGACGATGTCGCCGAACATGTTGCTGGCCACCAGTACGCCGTAGTCCTCGGGGTTCTTCACCAGCCACATGCACATGGCGTCGATGTTGGTTTCCCAGAGCTCGATGCCGGGGTACTCCTCGGCGATCTTGCGGGCTTCGCGCACCATCAGGCCACTGGTCTCACGCACGACGTTGGGTTTCTCAACGACAGTCACGCTCTTGTAGCCAAAATCCTTGGCATACTCGAACGCGTCGCGCACGATACCCCGGCAACCTTCACGGGTGAAGATGCGGGTCGAGATGGCGATGTCTTCGTTGGCCACGCCGTCCATCTTGCTCATCTGGGCAGGGTGGGTCTGGGTCAATTTGTCGCGCACGTCCTGCGGCAGCGGATGGTATTCAACGCCGGCGTACAGGCCCTCGGTATTCTGGCGGAAAACCACCAGGTCGAGGCCATCCTTGAAGTTCAGGGGGTTGCCGGCGTAGGCCTTGCATGGGCGCAGGTTCGACGACAGGTTGAACTCCTGACGCAACCGCACGATGGGGCTGCGGTAGACCTGGCCGGTGCCGCGCAGCTCGTCGCTCAGCTCGGCTTCGGCCTCTTCCTTGGGCAGGCTGGTGATGGCGCCAAAGAGGGCGGCATCCACGTTGTTCAGCATGTCGATGGTGCGGTCGGGCAGGGGATTGGCTTCGGTCTTCCAGAACTCCCAGCCGATGTCACCGTGCACGTACTCGGCATCAAAGCCCAGCTTGTCCAGCACGACTCGTGTGGCGTCCATCACGTCTACGCCCACACCGTCGCCGGGCATCCAACCGATCGTATACTTGGCCATTGCCGTCTCCTTGGAAAATCGCAGCTTCGTTCGGAACAGGGCTCGCAGCGGCAGGGTGCCGGCGAGCCCGGGATTTCTACCGCAAAAGATATCAACATAGAGCGCGAAAACAACCGAATTCGGGGAAAAAAGGCGGTTTTAGTCGGCCCTGGCTCAGCGGGACTCGCGGATCTGAACCGGTCGCTGCTGACAGGAGCGCACCAATTCCTCGCGCATTTCCACCGCATCGGCCGAGCGGGCGAGGGCTTTGTTCTTGTCGTCCAGCTTCCAGGCCACTCCCAGGGATATGGCCGCAAAGAAGACAGGGACCAAATAGGGCGCCAGGCTGCGCCATTTGCGCCTTTTCAGCAGGGCACTGGTGCCGCTGGCGCCGGCTGCCAGGACCACGCAGAAGCCCAGAGAAGTCAGGTACAGATGGCTCAGGTTCAGCCATTCGCCCGAGGCGGTGTGACTGGTGAAGGGGAAAAGCGTGATGTAGGTCCAGGCAATGAAAAAGCGGATGGCCCGGCTGCCAAAGACAAAGCCAAAAAAGCTGTAGGAAACGATCGACACCGTCAGCAGCACCCGCACCACAATCCGGGCGTGGTACACGGCGACGACCCAATTGGGAGCCGTGTCCAGCAACGGGCTTTGCTGCATCGGGAAAAACATGAGGTTCAGGTAGCGGAAGATGTTCTTGAAGGACAACAGGCTGAACTGTGAGGCGTCATTGCTGTTCTCAAAAATTGTCGGGTGCTGGTAGCCCCATTTGTGCTGCCCCAGATAGAAGAGAATACTGGCGGCCAGGAAAACCAGAATATCGGGCGAAAGGATGGCCCGGCTGGCCCGATGGCGGTAAAAGAAGGCTTTGTAGGCCACCAGGCATCCGATCAGGCTGAACGAGGCGGCTTTTGTCAATCCGGTAAAAAGGAAGAGCACCAACCCCACCAGAAACAGGGGCGACCAGACGCGGCCTTCGCGCCGGAAGTCGTTGCGGATGAAAAAATACAGGACCAGCAAGTGAAGGCCCGCCAAGAGCAGGCTCTCCAGTTGGTGGATGGTCGTGAAGACGCGCCCGTAGCTGCCCACCGCCAGGGCGAACAATACGCTGGCCAGAATAGCCATCGAGCGCCGGGGGAAGAGCATATTGACCAGCATGTAGACCATGAACGCGTTGATGGCGTGCACAACCAGGTTCACCGCCAGGTAGCCGCTGGTATTGAGTCCGAAAAAGTGGTATTCGGCCAGGAAGGCCAGTTGCAACAGGGGCTGGCTGAAGTAGAATCCCACGTGATCGAACATGGCCGATGGATCCATGGAAAGCGTGTGGGCGTCGAAGATGATCTGGCTATCGAGTGAATCCCATAGCGGAGTTGTCACCAGTCGCCCAAAGGCGATGGCGACCACAGCCAGCAAAGCCAGCAATACGGGTCCGTGGATGCGCAAGGAAGTCAGCATGGGAGCAATAATAGTTCCGCCGGGCCGATGTGTGCAACTTCGTGATTCATTATAGGGTTTCGTATTTTGCAGTCAGGCGGCCCCGGCCGCCAGGGATGCGGTCAAACGTTCCAGTGATTAATGTGGCGTCGCGATATGAATTTCCCGTGGATAACAATCCAGAGAACAACGACAGGAAGATTATAGCATGAACCAGCCCTTGATTTCAGTCGGAGAAGTGGCGCGGCGCGCTGCTTTGGCCGTGGCCCTCTTGTTGGCCCTGAACCTGATCGGCGCCCCAGGCGAGGCTCAGGCCAAATTGCCCGCTCCGGTGCCGGGCGCCGGGCCTTGGAATTTGACGCTGTTTCACACCAACGATACCCACAGTTATTTTCTGCCCCGCCCCGCCACATGGCGAGACGACGGCAAGATGATCGGTGGCGCCATCCCTCTGGCGTGGCATCTGGCCGACCAACGGCGCCATGCTGCGCCCGACCTGCTGTTGGATGCCGGCGATTTCATGACCGGCAATCCGGTTTGCCTCTTGGAAGAGGACGGCGTGCCCGGCGTGGCGGTGGCCCGCATGATGAGCGGCTTGGGTTACGACGCCGGCGTGGTGGGCAACCACGAATTCGACATGGGAGCCGAGCAAATCGCCAAGCTGGTGCCTTATTTTGACCACCCCTTGTTTGGCGGCGACATCATTGATGCCCAGGGCCGGCCCGCCTTCCGGCGCGAGCCGTTGATTCTCGAGCGCGGAGGCCTGCGCATCGGCATCATGGGCTTCAGTTGCGACGGCATGACCGAAGTGGTGACGGCCGCGAAGTTGAACGGCCTGCGCATGGCCAAGCAGGCGACCCTGGCCCGGGAAATCGCCGCTGATATCGACGCCAAAACCGACCTGATCATCATGATCACCCACAACGGCGTGGATGGCGACAAGGCCTTGGCGGGGGAACTGACGGGCGCAGGCATCGACATCATCGTTGGTGGTCACAGCCATACCCGATTGAAAAAACCGGTGCTGGAAAATGGCATCCTCATCCTGCAGGCCGGGTCCAAAATGACAAACCTGGGCCGGTTGGATATGCAAGTTGCCGACGACCGCGTGGTCAGCTACGACGGCCGTTTGATCGACTTGTGGTCTGATGGAACCTTCGGCGACGACGCCTTCAACAAGCTGGTCACCGGCTACGAAAATCAGGTTTTGAAGGAGTACGGCCGCGAAATCGGCACACTGGCCAAAGACCTGAAAAAGGGTCGGGGCGAGCACAACCTGGGCAATTGGTTGGCCGACTGCCTGCGCACCGAGGCTGGGGCCGATGTCGCGCTGATCAATTCCGGGGGCATCCGCAAGGTTCTCAACAAGGGCCCGATCACGGCCCTGGATATCACCGAGATGCTGCCCTTTGCCAACAATCTGGTGCGCCTGAAAGTGAGCGGCGAGCAGCTGGCGGCCATCGTGCAGCGCAACGCCGACTCGGGCGTGACCGGTGATCATGGCATTTTGCAGGTGTCGGGCCTGCGCTATACGTATCGCCAGTCGGAAGACAACGAGTCGGCCGAAGTGACGGAAATTCTGGTGGGCGGCGAAGACCTGGACCTGAAGCGGACCTACACCGTGGCCATGCCTGACTTTGTCGCCACGATGAACGACGTGTACCTGCAGATCGATTTGCCTGAGGTTGATGATCTGGGCCAGACGCTGTCGAAGATTGTGGTCAAGGCGGTCGAACGAGACGGCACGGTTTCGGCCCGCATCGAAGGTCGCATCAAAAGATTGGACTAGCACGATGGCTGAGAACTACGACGCCACCTACGAGCAGGCCGATTATTTTGGGGCCGACGCCTCGCCTCTGTTGGAGAAATATGCGGAGTGGATTCCCGCGGGGGCGCGGGTGCTGGATATCGGCGCGGGCCAGGGGCGCAACACCTTGCCGTTGGCCCACCGGGGTTGCCAGATGACAGCGCTGGACCCTTCGGTGGTGGCGTTGGAGACGATCAACGAGCGCGCCGCCTCGCAAAACCTTTCCGTCGAAACGGTCGCCCGCAGCTATCTGGATTACGAACCCGAAGGCACCTTCGATGTGATCCTGTGTTTTGGTCTGGTCCAGATTCTGAGCTATCAGGAGTGCGCTTCACTGGTGAGTCGGCTGCACCAATGGCTGAAATCCGGCGGCACGCTGTTCCTGACGGCGTGGCATGTGGAGGACCCATCGTTTGCCCGCCTGGAGAAAGAATGGGACCGCCTGGGCATCCGCAGTTTCCGCTCGCCGGACGGGGAAAGGCACCGCCTGTACCTGGAAAAAGGCGAAATCCTGCAGCTTTTTTTCCGCTGGCAACCGGTGCATCATTTTGAAGGCATGGGGCCCTGGCATCGTCATGGCGACGGTGCCGAAGAGCGGCATGGCGACATAGAAGCTTTGTTGACAAAGCCTTAAGGGTGGTGAAAATCAGCTTTCACATCGGATGCGCCATTTGTGATACAATAATGAATGTCCGTACTGAGTGTCCTGAAAAGTGCGGAGCCGAGAACATTTTCCCGGCGAACTCGTAGTCTGGACCACCCCCGATAAGCAGGGGTCAGCCGGTTACGGCGGACATCAAGAGTCATGACAACCTTCGGATGGCAAGCCATCAACCGGCCGGCGCGTGTTTCGCCAAAGCCGGGACCGTCTCTCGCACGGGCCCGGACGGCACGGCTGCAGGCCGCAAACGAAGGAAGGTGCCGCCATGACGGCCAACATCTACTCCGTGGATTACTACTATACGACGGTTGAAGACGCTCCCGGTCAGGGGTGCCGTTTTCTCGAAGCCATCGCCTCCGAAGAGGTCAATCTCGTCGCGTTTAATGCTTTTCCGGTGGGCCGTGATCGCACCCAACTGGTGATGTACCCCTTGAACAGCACCTGGCTGGGCGACATGGCGCGCAATGAAGGTCTGCGCCTGGTGGGGCCGCATCACGCCTTCATTGTGCATGGTGATGATGAGTTGGGAGCGCTGGTGACCATTCACCAGAAGTTGTGCGATGAAGATATCAACGTCTCGAGCTCCAACGGCATCGCCGATGGGCGCGGTGGGTTCCGCTACATCCTGCATGTGCATCCGGATGACTATAAGCGGGCATTGGAGATTCTGGATGTGGATCAGAATATGAAGCCGCTGGCCGACTACCACATCAATATGCACCGGCGCTTCGAAGCCAAAGGGTGAGCGGAATTTTGGGCTGACCGCTATTCGTGGACGTGATCGGGCGCGTAGATGCAGACCTTGTTGCGCCCGGCATCCTTGGCGGCGTAGAGCGCTTCGTCGGCTTCCTTGATCAGGCTTTGGGCGTCTTCCACTTCCTTGCCACGCACCGCTACGCCGATGGAGATGGTGACGTGGCCCTTGAATTCGGGCGTGTCCAGCACGTTGTGTTCCACGGCTTCGCGGATGCGGTTGCCGACCATGGTGGCCACGCTGACGTCGGCCCCGGGGCAGACGACCATAAATTCTTCGCCACCAAAGCGGCAAATTTCATCAGAATCCCGAATCGCATTTTTCATGGCCTTGGCCGTGGACTGCAGCACGATGTCGCCGGCGTCGTGGCCGTAGGTGTCGTTCACCTTCTTGAAAAAATCGATATCCATGATCATCACCAGGAGGGCTTCGCCACTGCGGGACGATTTGGCCCAGGCCTTGTCGAGCCCCGCGAGGCCAGCCCGGCGGTTGGGCAGCTGGGTGAGTTGATCTTCCAGGGCCATGGTCTGGAGCATGCGGTTGGTGATGTTGATTTCGGCATTCGTACGGCGCAGTTCGACCTGTTGGCGTTCCACCTCTTCGCGAGTGGCGACTTCACGGGCGGCGCCAAGCAGCAGTGCCGATAAGATATTGTGGTTCAGTGGCTTAACGAGGTAGTAGTTGATGCCCGCCTCGAAGGCCTCGACCAGTTCGTCGTTGCTGTCGTGGCTGGTCATGATGATAAAATGAATGTGCGACAACTGTGGAGACAGGCGCAGGGTGCGGCACAATTCGAGGCCATCGAGGTTGGGCATCACCCAGTCGGAGATGACAAGTTGGGGGCTTTCGGCCACGGCGATTTCCAAGGCCCGGGCACCGTCGTCGGCCACAGTCACTTCGTGGCCTTCGGCGGTCAGCTTTTTGGACAGAATTTTTTTGTGCAAGGGGCAGTCGGTAGCCACCAGGATGCGCAGTCCCTGGTGCGAAACCTCTTCGAGGTCGAGCAGGGTTTCTTTGGCTGGCTGTATGCCCTGGTTGACGGGTTCGTGCCGGTCATCGATGACGCCTTCGGGCAGGTCGGAAGAACACTCGCTGTCGCGCGAGGCCCGAGCCGAACGCAGCAGTTTCGACATGGAAGGCATCTGGCCCGTCACCACGTCGAGCACCTTGCCCATGCGGGTCCATTCGGCCATGATTTCGTCGTAGACGGCGGTCAGTTCGTCGTCGTCGAGTTTGAACATCCGGGCAAAGTTCAGGAATTCCAGAACCCGCCAGTGGCGCTCGTTGTTTTGCTCCATGCAGATTTCAGCGGCCAGATTGCCGACAAAGAGAATGTTGGCCAGCTGAAAACAGGCCTCCGTGGCGACGGGCGGTTTGCTCAGGCTTTCCCAGTCGGTTTTGTCTTTGTTGAACACGGCCTGGGGATAAAAATCGGGCAGGCCCCAGTCTTCGAACAGGGCGGCGGTGACCTGGTTGCGGTCGATCATCAACATTTCGTTTTCGAGCCGGATCAGGTCTTCGCGTGAACCTTCGTCCCACTCGGCGAGAACCTTGGCGTACACTTCGGGGTAGACGCTGGCCAGGGCCAGGCCGCCGATTTCACAGAGCAGGCCGCAGGTGAAGCCTTCGTCGGGATTGACGCCGCCCATGGTGCGCGCAAGCGTTTGGCAGCTGGAAGCCATGGCCAGAGAGCGGCCCCAAAAACCTTCGTAGTCAAATTTTTCGCAGTTGCCGGTCTGGGTATTGGACAAGACGGAAAATCCAAGGCAAAGTTGGCGCACCATGCTCATGCCCAACCGCACGAGGGCGTCGTTGATCGAAGCGACCGATGCGCGGTTGCCGGCAGCGGCGCTGTTGGCGTATTTGATGATCTGGCCCGAGAGTGAGGGGTCGCCGTGCAGGACCTTGGCCATCTCGTCGATGTTGGCGTTGGGATCGCGCGTCAACTCGAGAATCGTCAAGGCCACACCGGTGGGCGACGGCAGTCGGCCAGAGGTCTTAATCTCGTCGATGATGGAAATGTTGGGCAAATTCACGGTCAGTTCCCTCTTGTGGATTCCTTCACGGGATTTGTGTTTGTCCTTTATCATCGGTGAGAGAGCGTTGAGCTTGAAAGTTAATCTCGAAATCGCCATGGCCCGGCATAGCCCGGCCGGAAAACCTTGGGATAAAGCCATATGAGCCCCCGCCGCGCCCTTTTTGCATTTCTGCTGATCTTGGTGATTTACCCCCTCGGTTTGGCCGCCATCAGCCAGGTGCGCCCCCTCGATGGCGACGAAGGCTACTACGCCACGGCGGCCCGCCTGGTCAGTGAAGGCCACACGCCCTATAAGGATTTTTTCTATCCCCAGATGCCGCTTCTGCCTTATGTGTACGCCCCGTTTTACAAGCTGGTCGGGTCATCCCTGGCCGGGATGCGCCTCTTGTCGGTCCTGTTATCGGCCCTGGCCCTCGTCGTGTGGGGGTTGTTTTTGCGGGCCCGGTTTGGTGACCGCCCTATGTTTGTCATCGGCGGCTTGTTGCTGGTGGCGCTGAACCCGTACCTGCTGTCGTGGAACGTGACGATCAAGACCTATGCGCTGTCCAACCTGGGTGTTTTTGCCGCGCTGTGGACGGTGGACCGCGGCTTTCAAACGCGGCGGGTGGTGTGGTTCCTGTTGGCCGGATTGGCGGCGGGCTTGGTCGTTGAAGCGCGATTGCTCTACTTGCCATGGGCGGGTTCGTTGCTGGCGGCGTTGGCCTGGACCCATTGGCGCCATCCACAGGTGGGTGTCTCGCTGCTTTCGATCGCGGCCGCCAGCGCGGGTTTTTTGCTGGGCCTGTTGCCGGCCGTGGCGCTGTTTGTCTCGGATCCGGCGCGTTTTCACTTCAACAATCTGGACTACCACAACCTGCGGTTCAGCCAACTGGATCGCAGTGCTGGCGACAACGCGACTCAGGCCGTGGCGGCGCTGCAAGAGGGCGCGCGCGCGTTGTTCCTGAATCCGTACCTGGTGATGCTGATCCTGCTGGCGGTTGTGGGTTGGGTGGCGGTGCGGCGTTCCGCCGATTCCCGGGATTTGAATTTGCGGCCCCTGATTTTAGTGGCCGGTTTGGGCGCGGCGGTCCACGCGGTGGCTTGCCTGTTTCCTGACCCGGTGCACGCGCAATATTTCACGAGTCCGTTGGCGCCGATGCTAGCCCCACTGGCACTGTTGGGCGTGGTGGATCTGGCTCGCCGTTTTGGACGACCCACGACTTTGGTGACCGGTGTGGTGGTGTTGTGCTGTGTATTGTGTTTTATGGATCTGCAGGTGCGGCGCACGGGCATCATCTGGGATGAAGTTTGGAGCTTCGAACATCTGGACGAAGTGAGCGCGAATATCGAGTCGCGCACCGAAGCGGGCGATTTGGTTTTGGCGTTCTGGTCGGGATATGTGTTCGAAAGCGAACGGGAATATGTGCCGGGTTTGGAGAATCATTTTGCCCTGGGCGTGGCTGAAAAACTGACCATGGATGAGAAAGGCGCGTACCGCATCGCCGGCAAGGAAATGCTGCTGAAGATGATCCTGACCAAGGCGCCCAAAGTGGTGGTCCTGGGCGGCTGGATGCACGAAGTGAATACGACCATGGACCAGCGNGATATCCCGCTGCTGGTCACGGAATTGGAAAGCAACTACGAAATCGCCTGGATGAAGGGCGAAGTGAAGGTCCTGGTGCGGCGTCCGGGCCCGGGCTTAAAAATGTAGGAGAACAGCGTGGAAAATTTGAAAATCGGATTTGCGGTGATCTACCGCTGGCGGGTGCGCGGCGAGATGGAGCGGGAATTCCAGGACGCCTGGGCTATTATTACCCAGGGGATCATGGCAACGCGCGGCGGGCTGGGCTCGCGCTTGCACCGTGACGGCGACGGACTGTGGGTGGCCTACGCGCAGTGGCCGTCGCGGCAGGTGTGGGAGAAATCCCAGAAGCTGGACTCGGTGGACGCGGCGGCTTCGGCGGTGATGGCTGCGGCGATCGAAGAATCATTTGCGCCGATGGTATTGACGCCGGTGGCGGATCATCTGGTGGTGGGCTGAAGGGCGTTCAGAATGTGGCGTGTGGTATTTGGGTTTGCGGTAAAACCGCGGGATGCGGTGAAGTGGATACTGGCTGAGCGGCATCCGCTGTGGGGTGTGGTTTGGGGAGTGTTGGGGGCGTTGGCTTTTCCTGCCCTGTCTCTGCTCACCAGGTATGTGAGTGATGAATTTGTCGAAGTTGGCGTGCCGCATTTTTTGCAAGTGGAAACGCTGGTGGCGGCCGGTACCTATGTTCTGGATTGCCTCGTGATCTTCCTTTTTGCCCTGCTTTGGGGTGGCCGCGGCAACCCGCTTCGATACGCGTCAGTTGCGGGTTGGGCGGGGGCGTTTGAAGTTTTTTGGGTCGTATTGATGTTGCCTGTCATCGTATTGGGCTCTCATTTGAAGGAGGCCGAAGGTGTTTCCAAATTGCTCATGACCGCGGTAATCATGATGCCGCTTTTTGGGGTGTTGGGTTTGGTTCTCGCCTGGTTCCGGTTTCAGGCGGCGGCGATTGCGGAAGTGTTGAGTCTGTCTCAAGGGCGTGCCTGGGCCGTGTTCATGATCCTGATTCTGCCGTTGTTCCTGTTCTACGACACCGTGCTTTAATTGGGACCAGATGCCGGTTGGATCGTTTCTTTTTATATTGGCGCCCTGTTGAACGCTGATTTTTCCTCTTTTTAAGGACAAGCCCCACCCATGAAAAATGTCGCCATCATCGCCACGAGTTTGAATCCCAAGTCAAAATCCCAGATTCTGGCGCGCAAGCTGGAAGCCCATTTGAAAGAGCAGAACGTGACGGTGGAAGTGGTCGACCTGCGCGAGCACGACCTGCCGCTGGCCGGCAGCCCGGGTTGCTGGGAACACAAAGACCTCGAGCACATCAACGGCGTGATCGGCCGCGCGACCCATATCGTCTTTGCCGTGCCGGTGTACTGCTACGACGTGAATGCGGCTGCGAAAAACGTGATCGAATTGATGGGCCGCAGTTTTACCGAGAAGGTGATCGGCTTCATGTGCGCCGCCGGTGGCCAAGGCAGCTACATGGCCGTGATGGGCATGGCGAATCACCTGATGCTGGATTTCCGCAGCGTGATCGTGCCCCGGTTCTTTTACACGTCGGGTGAAGACTGGACCGAAGAGGGCGCGTTGAAGCCCGAGTTGGAAGAGCGGATTGGGATGTTGTATGAAGACTTGAAGCGCATCGCGGTTGTGCCGAGCGATTAGCCCGGCACGGATTCAGCGATCCATTCTTTATTTTTGGAAACCCGGCGCGCGCTGTAGTGCGGTCGGGTTTCTGATGTTTGGAGCAGGTCGTCGATGCGGTCCACGATTGAGTGGGTGAAATTGTCGTAGAGGCGACGGTGGTTGGTGGTCAATTGGCAGAATTCTGATTCGAAGATGTGGGTCTTGAACAAACCAAGTAAAACCAGACGTGGAGCGACCTCTGCCGCCGGCGAAGCAAAAATGCGACTCTTGGCTTCCCATTCGGCGATGGTCTCGCGCCGCGGCAGGCCCATGGCTTTGGCGAGGTCGGCCTGGGTGAGGTCGAACATGGTGCGCAAGTAGCGCAATTCTTCGCCCTTCAGTCCGGGTGCCGATAGCACAATGTTCAGCCCCAATACATCGAGAAGCTGGAGCTCGTTGTTGATGCCGGTTGTCACATGGCCGCACTTTCGACAACTGGTGATGGCGACCTCTCTACCGACGAGGATGACGTTGGACAGCCCGATGTGCTCATACCGGTAGTTGGCTGGGCGTTCTGTCACAGCTTCAGGTGATCTGCAGATGGGGCATTTCTGTTTGGTAGGCACGGGTGGACCTCCTCTCGGCTCTTGTCACTCAATCTCCAGTATAGCACAATGTACGCCTGGCGTACATCAACGGTGAATATCGCTATACTGTTGACCGCAACGAATGCGCCAATCAGCCCATTTGCGGAAGCACTATGGTCAACATGTCCGGCAAGTTTCCGCCCTTCTCGTGCCACAGTCTATGGCACGCGGAGCATAGGGTGACCAGATTCTCGGGATCGTTGGAACCATTTTCTCGGCGCGGCACGATGTGGTGGATCTCAAGAAAGCGGGTATGAGCGCAGCCTTTGCGCCGGCACTGGTGGCGGTCGCGGGCGAGGATCTCCGATCTCACACTGGGCCGGATGGCGGATTTGTTGCGTTGGCCGGGATGGTGGACTTGGGCGTCGCAGCGGGCGGTTTCGGCCTGCTTAGCGGCGAGCGCAACCTCACCCTGGGGCGCCTGGATGGCGGATTTCTCGCAAGTGGGGCACTCATGCACGTGGATTTGATAGTGCGGCTTCGATTCCGCCCCCCGGGGGGCGTTTTCTGAGGTCAGTAGGGCCTCAGCCATGTCGAGCAACAGGTCAGTTTTTGAGCCGCTATGGCCGATTTTGGCGAGAATCGCCTCATAACGGGCATTCTGGAGTGCGGTGAGTTCGAAACCCACGCGCACCGTGACCGTCGCCGCGGGGGCAGGCGAAACAGGCCTTGGCACCAACTCGCCCTGGCCGGGGTTGTGCTTCTTCTTCTGCGCCGCCTCCTGCTTGGCGCGGCGCACTTCAACAGCCAGCTCACGCCGAGATTTCGCTTTGGCCAGATCAGCCCATTCTTGCTCATTTTTGCGATCGGCCACTGGTACAATCTCGCGCGCCTTGGTGTAACCAATCTGCCCGCTAGCCACCTCTTCCTTCAACACCGGCAGCTCTTCCAGCTTGGTCGCGAGCCGAATGAAATCCCCCGCCCGGGTCTCGGAAAACCCCAACCCCTCGATGGCATAGGCGCGCATGGTGCTGAAGTTCAAGTCGCGGTACAGGCGACGGCGCATGATTTCGCCAAACCAGAGCAGGGCGCAATGTTGGGCCTGGTCCTGAATGGCGAGACTTTGGTTGAGGGCGCGGTCGGCTTGAGGGGCACTGCGATGGGGCTGATATTGGGGCAACTGGGTCATGGTTCCGTCCTTCATTTGAGGTGGAATCATTGTACCAAACTTCAATGCCAAAAACAAGCTAAAGTGTTGCTAAATATAACAGTTATATGGCAATAAATGTGTCACACAAACACAACGCGTTATCCCGCGAGCGCCGCATCAAGCCCACTCTCTTGCCGCAACCCCACCCCAATGCTAAGTTTCCCCGGTACAACGCTGCAAAACCAAACACATCCGACAGGATACCCATGCCCCAGACCAACGCCGCCGGCATCCCGGTCCACGATCTGCAGAGCTTCGTCAAATTCCTCGAGGAAAAGGGCGAGCTGATCCGCATCAAAGAGCCGGTTGATCCCGTGCTCGAGGTGACCGAGATCGCCGACCGCTTCGTCAAAAACGGCGAGAATCCGGCGCTGCTTTTTGAGAACCCGGTGCCGGGAAAATACAGCGCAAAGTACAGCCGCACTGAGACCGCCAAAGACGCCGACGGCAAGCCGGTGCCCCTGCTGATCAACCTCTACGCCAGCGAGCAGCGCATGGCCTGGGCCCTGGGCTGCAACTCCATCGCCGAGGCCGTCGCCAAAATCGAAGAACCCTTGAAAATGGGCCCGCCCGATGGCCTGTGGGGCAAAGTGCGGATGTTGGGCAAACTCAAGGGCTGGGGCGAAGGCATGCCCAAGTCGGTGGGCAAAGGCGCGTGCCAGGAAGTGGTCGTCAAAGGCCAGGACCTCGAAAAACGCGGCCTGCTCGACATGATGCCCGTGCTGACCACCTGGCCGGGTGACGGCGGCCCCTACATCACCACACCGCTGGTGATCACCCGCAACCCCGAAAACGGCCGCAGGAACATCGGCATGTACCGGATGCAGGTCTTCGACGGCCAGACCACCGGCATGCATTGGCAGATTCACAAGACCGGCGCGTCGCACCACGCGGAGCACGAAAAAGCAGGCACCCGCATGCCCGTCTGCGTAGCCATCGGCGGACCGCCAGTGTTGACCTACGCCGCGACCGCGCCACTGCCCCCGGATATCGACGAAGCCTTGTTCGCGGGCTTCCTCACCGGCGAGCCCGTGAAAATGTGCGAAGCGATCACCAATGATCTCGAAGTCCCCGCCGACGCCGACTTCATCATCGAAGGTTATGTGGAACCGGGTGAGCGCCGCATGGAAGGCGATTTCGGCGATCACACCGGATGGTACAGCCTGGCCGAAGAATTCCCGGTCTTTCACGTGACGGCCATTACGAGCCGCCGCAACCCGACCTACCTGACGACGATGGTGGGCAAGCCGCCCATGGAAGATGGCTGGCTGGGTCTGGCCACCGAGCGCTTGTTTTTGCCGCTGTTGAAAGTGCCCCTGCCTGAAGTGGTGGATTACCACCTGCCGGTGGCGGCGTGCTTCCACAATCTGGTGATCATCGCCATCAAAAAACGGGATCCGGGGCACGGGAGAAAGGTATGCCAGGCGTTGTGGGGCACGGGCCAGATCATGTTCACCAAAACGGTGATTGTGGTGGACGAAGACGTGAACCCACAGAACGTGACCGACGTGTTGTGGCGGGTGACGGGCAGCCTGGATCCAGCCCGGGATGTGTTCTTCAGCGAAGGCCCGGTTGACCAGCTGGACCACTCGACGAACCTGGCTTGTTATGGCGGTAAAATGGGCATCGATGGCACGCGTAAAATCAAGGGCGAGAATGGTTACGAGCGTGAGTGGCCGGAGGTGGTGGAGATGGACGCGGACGTGAAAACAGACGTCGATAAGAAGTGGGCGGATCTGCTGAGCACGCTGAAGGGCGGGCGCTAATCGTGTCTGATGCGCAGGATTTCAAAGACCTCCACGGCCGCGAAACCGGCACCTGGGCCGTCAAAGATGGCGAAGCCCACGGCAAGGAAGTGCGCGGCATGTTCGCGCGCATTTCAGGCGTGTACGACTTCATGAACCACCTGCTGAGTTTCAATCGCGACAAGGCGTGGCGCAAGCATGTGGTGGCGCGGCTGGACAGCGACGCGTGGGAAGTCTTGGACCTGTGTTCAGGCACCGGTGACTTGGCCCTCGAAGCCGTAAAAGCCGACAAAGGCCGCGTGTGGATCGCCGCCGATTTTTGCCCCGAGATGCTCGAAGGAAGACGAGGAAAAAAG
>JADGEP010000013.1:19513-20823 GCA_016744275.1 Candidatus Krumholzibacteriia bacterium
CGTGTAGATCGCGGCGGTCGCCGTCTCATAAAAGCACAAAGGCAGCCGCGGCAAAAAGAACGCGGATCACTTGCAACTGAGCGCCGCCGACGCCATGAATCTGCCCTTCGGCGAAAACAAAGTCGACGCGGTGACTGTCGGTTTCGGCGTGCGCAACTTCGCTGACGTGCGCCGCGGGCTGAAGGAAATCTCACGCGTGCTGCGCCCCGGCGGCCAGCTGATGGTGCTCGAATTTTACCGCGACAATCCGGAAGCCCAGGGCGAAGGCCGCGGCGTGCCGGGGCTGATTCGGTTTGGATTGAACACCATCATCCCGCTGCTGGGCAAAATCGTGGGCCGCGACAGCGCCGCCTACAGCTACCTGCCCAACAGCATGGGCGAGTTCTTGACGCCCGATGAATTCGCGGCACTGCTGGCCGAGTTCGAATTCACGGACGTGTTCGTGGAACGGCAGACCTTTGGCATCGCCCACATCGTGGGTGGAAGGACAGTAAAATGAAGAAGCCAATCACCGTAGCCTGGACTGGCGCCAGCGGCCTCGTCTATGGCGTGCGCCTGGTCGACGTTCTCCTGAACGCCGGCTTTGACGTGAACCTGATGATCAGCAGCGCGGTGGCGCAAACGGCGCCCGTGGAAATGAATCATTCGGCCGAAGGCATCATCGAACGCCTGGCCACCATCGGCCCCGGCCACATGGTGATTGTGCCGTGCTCCATGGGCACCGTCGGACGCATCGCCGCGGGCACCAGCGAAAATCTGATGCTGCGCTCGGCCGAGGTGTGCCTGAAAGAACGGCGCCAGTTGGTGGTCGTGCCCAGAGAAACACCCTTGTCGACCGGCGCGCTGGAGAACCTGTTGAAGTTGAGCCAGTGGGGTGTCGTGGTGATGCCGGCGGCGCCCGGGTTCTACAATAAGCCGACCAAGCCCGGCGACCTGGTGGACTTCATGGTGCAGCGGATTTGTGATCACATCGGCGTGGACGTGGGCTTGTCGAAACGGTGGGGTGGCCAGAAGTGAACGTGGTACAGCGGTACATGTCGTTGGTGAAATTTGAGCACACGATTTTTGCGCTGCCGTTTGCGTTGATTTCGTTGTTGGTCGCTTCAAACGGTAAGCCCGAGTTGATGACCGTGGTGTGGGTGCTGGTGGCGATGGTGGGCGCGCGCAGTGCGGCGATGGCCTTCAACCGGTTGGCAGACCGGCACATCGATGCAGCCAACCCGCGAACTGCCGAACGTGAGATTCCTGCCGGAGAAGTGTCCGTGTTCGGGGCGGCGGTGTTCGTCGCGCTGTCTTGCGCGGTGCTGGTG
>JADGEP010000140.1:0-5447 GCA_016744275.1 Candidatus Krumholzibacteriia bacterium
GGCTGAACTTATGCAGCGCCACGGGGATCGGTTCCTGCAGCGCTGTTTTCAGGCGCAAGAAGTGGAGCAGGTTCACGGTCGTCGGGAAGCTGAACAACCGGCGATGATCGCTGGGCGATGGGCCGCCAAAGAAGCATTCCTCAAAGCATTGGGTGGGCAGATCGCCCATATTCCCTATCGTGACATTGCGGTTGGACAGCAACCCGGTGGCGCACCCGTATTGGAAGTCTCGGGGGCAGCAAAAGAAGCCTTGGCCGCTCGTGGCGGCCAGCGCGTGCATTTGTCCATCAGCCACGAACGCGACTACGCGGTGGCCACGGTCTTGATCGAAGACTGAACCTTGCCAAGTGAGATTCATCCTCAAAATAGCCGAGGTCATGGGGAAAAATGCCCCTTTCAATCCTTCTGCACTTGGCTGCGGCGCGGCGTTGTGCTAAATTTTGGTTCTTGCGACTTTCAGCCAGAAACTCCTGCCGGACACCTGCGTGTTCCGCCGGACCATCCCATGTCCCACCGGACTACTGCGAGGGCGATCCAAAGCTTATGGAATTGAATTTCCTGCTCATTGATGTCTTTACCGAGAAGCCCTTTGGCGGCAGCCGGCTGTATCTCTTTCCCGATGGAGAATCGGTTCCGGCAGGCATGATGCAAAACCTGGCCATGGAGTTGGGTGCTGGTGAAACGGCGTTCATTGTGCCTTCGCGAACTGGAGCCGAGGGTGTTTCGGGCCTGCGGGTTTTTACTCCGTCGGCTGAAATTCCATTTGGTGGTCACTCTGTTCTGGGCGCCACATTTGCCTTGGACCATTTGAAATTGCGCGCCGAGGCGCCTGCCGACCAACCCCATACTTGGGAACTGGAAGCCGGACGTTATCCGGTATTGACCAGTCGCGATGAGAACGGCACGACTTACAGCTTGCAGCAGGATGATCCGGCTTTCATGGGTCAGTATTTCCACCGCAGCAAAGTGGCCCGCACCCTCGGCATTGCCGAGAGCGAAATCGCCGTGACCGGTTTGCCCTGCGAAGTGATCTCGACGGGGCTGCCGATACACATCGTGCCTTTGGGGTCGTTGGAAACGATGAACTCCATCAGCCTGCGCCGCCGCGATGCCGATGCTATTGCCCGCGACCTGGGATTTGGCGACCTGTTTGTTTTCACCTGCGAGACCGTGAGTGAAGAAGCGACCGTGCACTGCCGCATGTTTGCGCCGCATTTTGGCATTCCCGAAGATGCGGCCAGCGGTGCGGCGACAGGCGCCTTGATGGCGTACCTCGTCAAGCACCGCCTGGTCAAACACCAGCCCCGGGTTCGCATCGTGGTTGAACAAGGCCTGGAATTGGGCCGCCCAAGTCGTATTGTTGCCGACGCCGAAATCGTCGGTGGCCAGGCCCGGTCTATCCTGGTGGGTGGGCAGTGTGTGCTGGTCGGTTCCGGATGCATCAATATTCCCTGAGCTGCACGTCGGCCGGATGCTGAATCCGGGTGCTGCTGATCTATGCCAATGACGAAGAAACCTTGAGGAAAGAGAGGATGGGTAAATGATCGTCCCCGCCGGACTGTCCACCGAGATGTGCGACATGGTGATCCAGACACTGCGCCAGGTCGTCGGCCGCGAGTTGCCTGATGAGAAAATGCTCGAGCTCGACGAAAAAGACCAATTTCCGGAGGACGTCATCCGCAAGTTGCTGAGCCCGGACGTGGGCTTGCATCTGATCTTTCTGCCTGAGGAAAATTGTGGCCTGGGCGGCGGCGCCCGCGACATCTGTCGGGTCAGCGAAGAAATGGCCGCCTTTGACCTGGGCGTGGCCACGGCATTTTTAGCCATCTGTCTGGGCACTGATCCCATTCTGGTGGGAGGCACTCCAGAGCAGAAAAGCCTGTGGCTGAATCGTATCGCCACTGAGGGCCTGATTGTGGCCTACGGCGTGACCGAGCCCGAGGCTGGCAGCAATGTGGCCAACCTGAAAACCACCGCCGACCAGATCGTCGATGCCGACGGCAACGTGACCGGGTACCGGCTCAATGGCGCCAAGCAGTTCATCACCAACGGTGGCGTGGCAGAGTTGTACACGATCCTGGCCAAGACTCCCGGTGGGCCAAGCTTTTTCGTGGTGGAAAAAGGCACGCCGGGCCTGTCAGTTGGCAAGCATGAAGATAAACATGGCATCCGGGCCAGCAATACGACCGGGGTCTTGATGGAAGACCTTGAGGTTCCCGCCTTCAACCTCATTGGCATGGAAGAGGGACAGGGCCTGAAGCAGGCCAATGCCGTTTTTGGGTACACCCGATTGATGGTTGGTGCTTTTGGCATCGGCGGTGGCCAGGCTCCGTTGAAGCGCGCTTTGGACTACGCGAAACAGCGCGAGCAGTTTGGTTCGCCACTGGTCGAAAAACAGGGCTATATGTTCAAGCTGCTGGTGGACAACTGGGTCGACTTAGCGGCCGGGCGCGCTCATATGGAACACGTGGCGTTGTTGATTGATCAGGGCAACCACGACATGGGAACCGAAGGCAGCATCGCCAAACTGTGGGGCACCGAGGCCGGCAACCGCGCGGCTGACGCCTCGATTCAGGCGCTCGGTGGCTACGGCTATGCGCGTGAATATCTGGTCGAAAAAATGCGGCGTGATGTGCGCATCACTTCCATTTATGAAGGCACCAGTGAGATCCAGCAGAGCATCATCGCGATGTATCGGTGGAAAGAAACCGTGCGTTCCAAGGGCGGGTTCTACACCGAGTTGGCCGCGTCAATGACAGCATTGCACAATCAGAATGACGCCGTCGGCGCAGAAATGATTGCTGCGGCCACCGCCGGTACCAACGACATTATTCTGCACATGCACAAGGCCCGTGAGACGCGCAATCAAATCGTCATGTTCACTTTTGCCGACATGATGACCGCTTGCGAAGTGGGTGCGGCCTTCTGCGCCAAGGCCGCTCGGCTCCACGCCGAAGGCGATGAGGAAGCGGCCTTCATGATGGCCATGAGCCGAGTTTTTGCACGCAAGGTCGTTGGGGTTGTCAGTGATGGGGTGCGGCGTTGTGCCAGTGGCCTGTTGGACGGCTCAAATCCCGAAGCAGTGCTAGCGGCCGAGACCCTGCTCAAAGGCGTTGAAGCGCGCTTCCCGTTGGCGCTGACCGTGGGGCAGTGGAACGACATGAGCACGGTGGCAGACGTTCTGAAAGCCATGGATTGAAACGATGTCTTCTGATCCGCAGCACTTCATAGGGATCTGGCGCCAGCGTTTTGCCGCGGCGCCAGAGAGCCGGGCCTTTGCTCCGCTGGCTGACGCCTTGCGCGTTGCCGGTGAACATGCCGAGGCCTTGAAATTGCTGGAAGACGGTATCGTCCGGCACCCTGACTTTCAGGCCGCCATGGTCATCCTGGGCCACACCCTGCTGGATGCTGATCGTTCGGATCATGCGCGCAAGGTGTTGCTGCGTGTCTTGGAATCCGATGGCGACAACATCGTGGCTTTACGGTTGCTCACTGAAGAAGCGCGCAGTCGGCAGGCCTGGGAAGAGGCCGTGCCGCTTCTGGCGCGGTTGAGCAAATTGGATCCCGATGATGAACGCTGGCCGCGCGGGCTGTTGGAAGCCAAAGCCAACTGCAAGCGGGTCAACCCGGCCAAGTCTCCCGAAACCTCTTTTGCGACCATGACCCTGGTGGATATTTATCTGGCGCAAGGGTATTTGGGCAAGGCGATGACGGCTTTGCGCCAGATGCAGGCCCGCGAACCTGAGCGCCGGGATCTGCAGGCGAAGATTGACGAGATCGGATTGTTGGAAGAGGGAACCGGCACAGTCCGCAGCGAGCCTGCTGCGCCGGCACCTTCGGTGGCGACGGGCCAGGCGGTTGACCGAAGAAGTGTATTGGCCGCCAAACGGTCTGAAGAAAAGAAGAATTTTGAAGCGTGGATCAATCGCATCCGCACTGACGAGAGAACGACGCCATGAGTGCTGCCGACAAACAGATTGTTCACATTCTCGGGGGACCAAATCTTGGCCGCCTGGGCACGCGCAAGCCCGAGGTCTATGGCTACACCACTTGGTCAGAAGTCGCTGAACTCTGCCAGGGGTGGGCTGCCGATCTGGATCTGGACTTGGTGTTTGAGCAGACCGATGGCGAAGGTGATCTGGTGCGCATGATTCATCGCGCGGGCGATAACGCAGCTGGATTGATTCTCAATGCCGCCGCCTATACCCACACTTCAGTGGCCGTGCGGGATGCCGTCGAAGCGATCTCAATTCCAGTCGTCGAATTGCATTTGACCAATCCGGACGCGCGGGAACCATTCCGGCGGCAAAACCTTTTGGTTGATGTGGTGACCGCCGGAATCAGGGGATTTGGCGTTCAGGGGTACCTGATGGCCCTCGAAGGATTGGCCGCCATGCTGCTGCCTGAACAAGTGTTTGAACCGGATCCAGAGGACAATTGAGCCCCTTGCCGGTGCGCGAATTCATTGCCATCAGCAGTGGAGCGTGTTATCAATAGGCAAAATTGAGACAACATATTGGGTTTTGACCTCCCTTGACAGCTCAAGGGGGCTGAAACCCGCTCTTTGCCGCCGGCAAAGTTGAATTGGAGGACGGAATTGGCCGATACAAGTGATTTTCGCACAGGGTTCACCATGCGCCACAAGAATGGCTTGTGGTCCATCTCGGAGTTCCAGCACGTCAAGCCTGGCAAAGGCCCGGCCTTTGTGCGCACCAAGTTGAAGAACATCGAGAACGGTAAAGTGGTGGAGCACACCTTCCGCGCTGGAGAAAAAGTGGAGGAAGTGCGGCTCGAAAGGCGCGAATTCCAGTACTTGTATCCGGATGGCGAGTCTTATGTTTTCATGAACACTGAGACCTACGAGCAACTTGAGCTGCATGCCGATTTGATGGGCGACGTGCCCAAGTATATCAAGGAAAGCGACATGTGCAGCGTATTGTTGTTGGAAGAAAAGCCTCTGGTTGTCGAGGCACCCATTACGGTGGAACTGGCAGTCAAAGAGACTGATCCTGGCCTGCGCGGTGACACCGCTCAGGGAGGATCCAAGCCTGCAACGATGGAGTCGGGCCTGGTCGTCCAGGTGCCGTTGTTCATTGAAGAAGGGCAAATCATCAAGATCGACTCTCGCACGGGTAAGTATCTAGGACGGGTTTAGTCGAAACAGCCGAAATTGCAGCAGTACGGACCGAACCGGAAGGGTTTGCTAATGGCCAAGACAGAGCGCAGCGGAGGGCAAAACATGGATATCGGCAAAGTGCGCGAACTTGTGAAGTTGGTGGAAGAAAGTGGCATCGAAGAGTTGGAAGTCAGCCACCTCGATACCACGATCCGCATTCAAAAATCCGCCGGCCAGATATTTGGCGGACCGGCCATGATGCCGCAGGCCATGCCTGCTGCAGCTCCTGCACCGGTGGCAGCGGCCCCGACAGAGGCCGCCCCGGCGGTGG
>JADGEP010000140.1:5457-9084 GCA_016744275.1 Candidatus Krumholzibacteriia bacterium
AAAGACGTGCGCTCGCCAATCGTGGGCACGTTCTACCGCTCGCCCTCGCCGACTAATCCATCATTTGTGAATGTGGGGGACCACGTGGCGGTTGGTGAAACGTTGTGCATCGTTGAAGCGATGAAGGTCATGAACGAGATCGATGCTGAATTCTCCGGGACGATCATGGAAATCGTGGTTGCCGACGGTTCTCCGGTTGAGGCCGAAGGTGTCATGTTCCTGGTGGATCCTGACTGATTTCAAGTGGCGGCCTAAGCCGCCGCAATAAAACGCTGAATAGTGAGGGCCCGGAGGGTTTTGCACAGGCAAAACACCACGGGCCCTTTTTAAATGCCATTGAATCCCAGGTTTTGACCAGATTTCCTCTCGGGCGGGCGGGTCAATTTGCTCAAGGTTTACAGTGGGCGTCCGATATATCCCGTGAGATGCCGCGGCAAATCTGCCGCCGGGCCATGAGTCTGAATCGCACAGGAGAGCCTTTCGTATGGATATCAAGAAGATCCTCAAGGAAATGATTGCCCGCGGGGCCAGTGACCTTCATCTGAAAGTGGCCACGCCGCCCTGTTTCCGGATCAACGGCACTCTGGTGTTTGCAGAATACGAACCGCCCACCATTCAGGACATGGCAGCGGTGACCCAGCAGATCCTGGCCCCGGCCCAACGGGAACAGTTTGAGAGCACCAAGGAAATCGATTTTGCCTTTGGCGTACCTGGCGTGGCGCGCTTCCGGGCCAATTTTTACGTCCAGCGCGGCAGCGTGGCCATGGTCTTCAGGCATGTTCCGGTGGAGATTCAAACCCCTGATGAATTGGGATTGCCGCCGGTGGTGAAAGAGTTGGCCTTGCGTCCGCGTGGCTTGATGCTCGTGACCGGCACCGTCGGTAGCGGCAAGTCCACCTCCCTGGCTTCCTTGGTGGACATCATCAACCGCGAGTCGTCACGCCATGTGATCACCATCGAAGATCCGATCGAATTCTTGCACCGGGACCGCAAGAGTATCATTAGTCAGCGCGAAATAGGTTGCGATACTGGCAGTTATGGCGAAGCCTTGAAGCATGTTCTGAGGCAGGATCCAGACGTGATCCTGATCGGAGAAATTCGCGACGCCGAGTCGATGAAGATCGCTCTGACCGCGGCCGACACCGGTCATATGGTGCTCAGCACCATGCACACCACTGATGCGACTCAGACCATCAGTCGCATCATCAGCTTTTTCCCGCCCCACCAGCAGCAGGAAATCCGTTACCTGGTGGCCTCAACGATGCAGGCGGTGATCAGCCAGCGCCTGGTGGCCGACGCCGACGGCTTGCGCCGGTATCCGGCCTGTGAAGTGATGATCGCCACCAGCACCATCCGCGACTATATCCGCGAAGCCGACAAGACGGTGATGATCCGGCAGGCGATCCAGGAAGGCTTTGTGCAATACCAGATGCAGACTTTTGACCAGTCGCTAATGCAGTTGTACAAAGAGCACAAAATCACCCTGGAAGCCGCCACGCGGGCCAGCAGCAATCCCCACGAGTTCCAATTGCGGGTCAAGGGGATTCAAGCCAGCAGCGACACCACTTGGGACCGTTTTGAGGATTCAGCGCAGCCTGCAGAGGCCGAAACTCAGAAAATCTGACCATTTTCTCGACCTATCAGTGGAAACGGCCCCCGAGTGGGGGCCGTTTTTCGTTGCCAGTGGGCAACCTTTCTCTTGCCAGATGGCCCCACAAAAGCCAAAATAAGGCCACAAATTGACTGCCGCGTGTGCCAGGGTCACAGATCCTGGTATGGGCGTTTGCTCTACAAGAGCGCAGAAGCGTGGCGCCGGCCACGAAGCTTTTGTCAACACCTTCAGAAAGTCGCGCATGTTCAAGAAGATTCTCATAGCCAATCGGGGCGAAATTGCCCTGCGCATCATGCGGGCCTGCCGTGAACTTGGTATCGAGAGTGTAGCGATCCATTCGACGGCTGATACCGATTCGCTGCACGTGAAATATGCCGACGAGTCGGTCTGTGTGGGCAAGAAAACCAGTGCCGAAAGCTACCTGCGCGTGCCCAATATCATCGCGGCCGCTGAGATCACAGGGGCCGAGGCCATTCATCCGGGATATGGGTTCCTGGCCGAGAACGCTGAGTTCGCCGAAATCTGCGAAGAGAACGATTTCACCTGGATCGGACCTGCGGCCAGTGTGATTCGGCAAATGGGCGACAAGGCCACCGCGCGCACCATGGCCACCGAAGCCAAGGTGCCCATCGTGCCGGGCACCGGACTGGTTGATCAGGTCGAAGAAGCGGTCCTGGCTGCTGATCAATTTGGATATCCGGTCATCGTCAAGGCCACCGCTGGCGGTGGTGGCAAAGGCATGCGCGTGGCTTGGGACGAAGAAGAATTGCGTAAGAATTATGTCGCGGCCCGCACCGAAGCCGGAGCGGCTTTTGGCAACGACAAAGTCTACATCGAAAAGTATCTGGTGAACCCGCGCCACGTGGAAGTCCAGTTGATGGGCGACAGCCACGGCAATGTGATCCATTTCGGCGAGCGCGATTGTTCGGTGCAACGCCGCCATCAGAAATTGATCGAAGAGGCGCCTTCGCCGGCGGTGACGCCGGAGTTGCGCGAGCGCATGGGCGAGGCTGCGGTGCGGCTGGCCAAACGGGTGGGCTACACCAGTGCCGGCACCGTGGAATTCCTGTTGGACGTTGATGGCAGTTTCTACTTCATGGAGATGAATACTCGCATCCAGGTCGAACATCCGGTGACTGAAATGGTCACGGGCGTGGATCTGATGAAATGGATGTTGCGAGTGGGCGCGGGTGAGAAATTTGATTTCACCCAGGAGGACATCAAAGTCACGGGACACGCCATCGAGTGCCGCATCAATGCCGAAAATCCGGAGCGGGATTTCATGCCCTGCCCCGGACGCGTCTTTTATTACCACGCTCCCGGTGGACCGGGAGTAAGGGTCGATACCCATGTCTATTCGGATTACATGGTGCCGCCCCATTACGATAGTCTTCTGGCCAAGATTATCACCCATGGCAAGGATCGTGAGGAAGCTGTCGCAAGGATGCGTCGGGCCCTGGACGAATGTGTATTCGAAGGGTTGCCCACCAGCACGCCGTTCCATCTGGAAGTGCTGAAAAATCCGGTTTTCCTCGAAGGAAAAGCCACGACACGTTTCCTGGAAGAGGAATTGTCCCATCTGCAGGAGGGCTTACGTGTCAGGGCGAAATCGGAAGAGGGCTAAGAAGAAGACCAAGGCGTGGTACGAATCGGCCTGGTTGAGTGGACTGCTTTTATTGACGTTTGCCCTGTACATGGGGCTGTCCCTGTCCGAGCCGGTCGGCCCCTGGTGGCAGGTTCTGTCTGGCGATGCTTCGCCCGATCTCGTCAATAGCGACAATCCTGGTGGCCCGGTGGGGTCAGCCATCAACGTGGGGCTGCACGTGCTCTTTGGTGGCATCTGGTGCTGGACCATTCCCTTGTTGTTGGCCGTGATCGGGGCCGGGTTCCTCACCGGCAAACAAGCCACTTTGCGCCCGTGGATTTTGCGGGCGATTCCGCTGTGGCTGGTCACGGCGACCTGGATTGCCCAACCCGGAGGGCCGGCCAGTACCGATGGCGCGCCGCGTCTCGGG
>JADGEP010000141.1 GCA_016744275.1 Candidatus Krumholzibacteriia bacterium
CCGATGTCTCGGGCGTGGCTCCATTCGTGGCTCCAGACTGTTTCAGCACGAGCCTTAGGCCGGTGGTTGATCAGTACTTCGCCTTGCAGGAGGCGTTGGCTGGGGATGACGATGAAAACGCCCGCCGCGCTGCCGTTGGTGTCGCCGAAGCACTGCCGAATCTGGACTGCGACCCGTCGCTTTTGCCTACCAACGGCGCCGAATACTGGAATCTGCTCATCCGTGAAATGAACACCGCGGCGAGTTTGACCGCCGACGCCCAGGACGTTGCCGCCCGCCGCATGGCCTTCGAATCATTGTCCGATGCGTTATGGTTGGCTGTCGCCACTTTTGAAGGCGAAGCTGACGATTCCGAATTTGCCGTGCGCCGATTCCATTGCCCCATGGCCATGGATGGTGCCGGCGCCTTTTGGCTGCAATCGAGCGAGACCACAGCCAACCCCTATTACGGCGCCTCCATGTTGCGCTGCGGTTCCCAGGTCGAAGTGGCTGGCGCCTCTACTGCGGGAGGCAACTAAATGGCCGGGCACACAAATTCTGCAAGCGCTTCTATCACCAAGGGGCCATTGGGTCGCCTGATTGGGTTTTGCCTCGACAACAAATTGATCGTCTTTCTGCTGGTTCTTCTTTTTGTGGGTTGGGGTGCTGTCGTATCCCCCTTCGATTGGCATGTTGGCCCACTGCCCCGGGACCCCGTACCGGTGGATGCTATCCCGGACCTGGGGGAGAACCAGCAGATTGTTTTTACCGACTGGCCCGGGCGCAGTCCCCAGGATGTCGAAGACCAAATCACCTACCCGTTGACGGTGTCATTGCTGGGCCTGCCTCAAGTCAAGACGGTGCGCAGTTACAGCTTTTTCGGTTTTTCAACCATCTACGTCATCTTCAACGAACAGAGTGAATTTTACGATTCGCGCACCCGTATTCTCGAAAAGTTGGGCAGCCTGCCGGCCGGTACCCTGCCCGACGAAGTGCGCCCCGCCCTGGGCCCGGATGCGACCGCTCTGGGTCAAGTCTACTGGTACACGTTGGAAGGTCGCGACAAAGCCGGCAATACGACCGGGGGGTGGGACCTGGGCGAATTGCGCACCATCCAGGATTATTATGTGCGCGATGCGTTATTGGCTGCCGGTGGCGTGGCCGAGGTGGCCTCCGTGGGAGGATTCCAACAGGAATACCAGGTGGATGTGGATCCGGACGCGTTGCGCTATCACCAACTGAGCCTGGCCGAAGTGACCCGGGCGGTGAAGGAAGCCAACCGGGATGTGGGCGCTCGCAGTCTAGAAATCAATCGGGTGGAATATGTGGTGCGCGGAGTGGGCACAATCGCCGGTGTGTCTGACCTCGAGCAAAGCGTCGTTGCGGTGCGCAACAACGTGCCGGTCCTGCTGTCCGATGTGGCCCATGTGTCTATGGGCCCGGCTCTGCGCCGCGGCGCTCTGGACAAGGAAGGGGCCGAAGCGGTGGGTGGTGTGGTGGTGGTGCGCTACGGTGAGAACCCCATGGGGGTGATCAACCGCGTCAAAGACAAAGTTGCCGAAATCGCGCCCTCGTTGCCCAGCAAAACCCTGGCCGATGGCCGCGTCAGCCAAGTAACGGTGGTGCCTTTTTACGACCGCAGCGGTTTGATCAACGAAACCCTCGGCACCTTGGGTGAGGCGCTGCGTTTGGAGATTCTGATCACGATCATCGTGGTGATAGTCATGGTGCGCAATCTGCGCGGCGGCATGTTGGTCGCCGGCCTGTTGCCGTTGGCGGTGTTGATGGTCTTTGTGGCCATGAAGCTGTTTGCGGTGGATGCAAATATTGTGGCTCTGTCCGGAATCGCCATCGCCATTGGCACCATGGTGGACATGGGCGTGATCCTGGTCGAAAACATCCTCGCGCGTCGTGAAAAAGCCGCGTTGTTGGGCAACGAGGCCCCCAGCCTGCGGGAAACCATTCATGTGGCCAGCAGCGAAGTGGGCGGTGCGGTGCTCACGGCCGTGGCCACCACGGTGATCAGTTTCCTACCGGTGTTTACGTTGCTGGCCGCCGAGGGGAAGCTGTTCCGGCCCCTGGCTTTCACCAAGACTTTTGCGCTCATTGCTTCGGTGATCATCGCCATCGTGGTGATTCCACCGGTGGCTCATCTGTTATTGGGAATTCGGCTGGGCTGGCGGGGCAAAGTTGGCCGGGATGTCAAAAAGAGCTGGTGGCAGAGGCAGGGCATGTTCAATCTCGTGCTGGCTCTGGTGGCAGCGGTCCTGTTGGCTGGCCAGTGGTTGCCTTTGGGGGCGGGCCGCAGCCTGTTGCTGAATATCCTGTTTGTACTGGCGATCATTGGCGGGGTTCTGGGGCTGTTTTTGGCCTTTGGCCGGGTATATGGACGTCTGCTGGGTTGGTGCCTGGATCACAAAGCGGTGTTCCTGATCTTGCCCGCCCTGCTGGTGCTGTGGGGTGGAACGGCTTGGCTGGGATTTGATCGCGTCTTTGGCATCCTGCCAGGGGCCGGAAGTGATGGTGCGGATGGCTCGAACTGGTCGCGCATCTGGTCGGGCCCGCGCCATGTGTTTCCTGGCCTGGGCAAGGAATTCATGCCGCCTTTGGATGAAGGGTCGTTCCTGTACATGCCAACCACCATGCCCCACGCCTCCATCGGCGAGGCCAGCGATGTTTTGTCAAAGATCGATATGGCCATCGCGACAATTCCCGAAGTCGAACAGGTGGTGGGGAAGTTGGGACGGGCCCAGTCTGCTCTGGATCCGGCGCCCATTTCCATGGTCGAGACGGTCGTCAACTACAAGCCGGAGTACCGCCTGAATGAGGCCGGGCAGCGGCAGCGATTCCAGTACGACAGCAAGGAAGAAGAATTTTCCCGAGACGCATCAGGCACACTGATACCCGATAGCCGCGGCCGGTATTACCGCCAGTGGCGAGACGAGATCCAATCCGAAGACGACATCTGGCAGGAGATCGTGCGGGTCGCCAGGATCCCGGGCACAACGTCGGCGCCGAAGCTGCAGCCCATCGCGACCCGGCTGGTGATGTTGCAAAGCGGGATGCGCGCGCCCATGGGCGTGAAGGTGAAGGGGCCCAGCCTCGAGGCCATTGAAGCTGCGGCCTTGACCATCGAAAAGCATCTGAAGGATGTGCCGGGCATCAACCCCGCGACGGTGATTGCCGACCGCGTAGTGGGCAAGCCGTATCTGGAGCTGGTCATCAAACGCGAGGAGATAGCGCGGCACGGCCTGACCGTAGATGATGTGCAGTCGGTTATTCAGTCCTCAGTTGGTGGGGTAAAGGCGACGACCACGGTCGAAGGCCGCGAGCGTTTTCCGGTGCTGGTGCGGTACGCCCGCGAGCGGCGGGATGATCTGGAAGAAATTGAGCGCATCCTGGTCACCGGAGCTGATGGTGTGAATGTGCCCTTGGGCAACCTGGTGGACATCCGCTATACGCGCGGGCCGATGACCATCAAGAGTGAAGACACTTTCCTGATTGGTTACGTGATTTTCGACAAAGACGCCGCCGAGGCCGAAGTGGATGTGGTGAACAAGGCCGCCCGTCACCTGGACGAACTGCGGGACAATGGCGCCATGAAGCTGCCGGTTGGGGTGAGCTACACTTTTGCCGGGGCTTTCGAAAATCAGGTGCGCTCGGAAAAAACACTGGCGGTGGTGCTGCCGGTGGCGTTGCTGTTGATTTTTCTGGTCTTGTATCTGCAATTCAAATCGGTGCTGACGACGACCATGGTATTTGCCGGCGTATTTGTCGCCTGGAGTGGTGGATTTGTGATGGTGTGGTTGTATGGCCAACCCTGGTTTCTGGATTTCAGTGTGGTGGGCATGCCGCTGCGTGATTTGTTCAGCATCCATCCCATCAATTTGAGTGTCGCGATATGGGTGGGATTCCTGGCGTTGTTTGGCATCGCTACTGATGATGGTGTGTTGATGGCGACTTATATGGACCTGACCTTCGCTGATCGCAAACCCCAGGATCGGCAGGCCGTGCGGCGGGCCACCATCGCGGCGGCCACCCGACGGGTGCGGCCGGCGTTGATGACCAGCGCCACGACCATCCTGGCCCTGTTGCCGATTCTGACTCTGACCGGGCGCGGTGCTGATATCATGATCCCCATGGCCATTCCTTCATTTGGAGGCATGTTGGTGGCCTTGATCGCGCTATTTACGGTGCCGACATTGTACTGCCTGCGGGAAGAACTGCGGATCAAGAAGCGCATCGTTATGGAGTAGCGGCCCGGCACTGGCTTCGCACCTTGTTGTGTTGTACCTTCTGCTCCTGACCACGTGTACAGATGGCAACTTCAAGGAGAGCCGGGCATGCCTCAAGGCGCCTCACATCGAAAAATTTTGCTGCTTCTGCTGGTGACGGCCTCGTTGCTGTTGGTTGGTTGTGGGGAGCAAAAGCCCCGGCCCAATATCGTGTTGGTGGTTCTGGACACCGTGCGCGATGATCTGGACCAAATGGACCCATCGGCTCGGCCCAATCTGCGCGCCCTTTCAGCCGAGAGCACCGTCTTCAACAACGCCTGGGCCAATGCCCCGTGGACCGTGCCGTCTCATGCTTCCATGTTCACCGGCCTGGCGCCGGCCGGACACCATTGCACCCATCAGAATCCCAAACTGGATGACGACAAGGTCACGTTGGCGGAGTTGCTTTCCGCTGAGGGGTACGCGACCGCTGCATTTTACAGCAACCCATGGCTTTCGGACCGCACCACCGGTCTGTTGCGCGGTTTTGCCAAGATTCAGGAGTCACCGGTGTCGGGCGGCCTGCCTGGCGATTCCGGCAGTTGGCGCGGGGATCAAGGAGGTCGGGGGTCGGTCACGTTTTTCAGGCGCTGGGTCAAAAACCAGACCGATGAAAAGCCATTCTTCGCTTTTGTGAACTTGCTGGAAGCCCATTTGCCCTATGATCCTCCGGCCGCCAGCCGCCATCCCGAGCTGACCTCCGCAGATAATGTGTCCGGCCATTGGGGCCTGGAGTATCAGGCCGGTGTGCACGCTTACAAGGATGTGGATTGGGATCGCCTGCAGAAACTGTACTGGAGCGATGTCGCCTCGGTTGACCATTTGTTGTCTGGAGTGACGGCGTCTCTCAAGGAATTTGGGCTCGAGGAAAACACCATCCTGATCGTGTGTTCGGATCATGGTGAGAACCTGGGTGATCACGAACTGGTGGACCACCAGTTCAGCTTGCACGAATCTTTGCTGGCGGTGCCGTTGATCGTACGGGCACCGGGCTACCTGGAAGTGGGGCAGCGTGACGAACCGGTCATGTTGAGCGATTTGTACGCGACGGTGCGCGAATTGGCCCAAGTGAAGGCAGAAGACGAACCGTTCCACAGCCACTCTCTGTTGGGCGAACCGGCGCCGGCGAGCCGCCCGCTGATTGCCCAATACGCGCGGCCCCAAAGCCATTTGCTGAGCTCATTGCAGCGTTTGAATCCTGCCCTGGACAGGGACCGTTTGGAGCGATCGCTGCGCACCATCCGGGTGGGTGAGGTGCGGTTGACTCTCGGCAGTGACGGCGAAGTCCAGTTGTTTGATTTGGCCGCTGATCCGTTGCAAAAGGAAAACATTTTTGCCAGCCGCCCGGCCGATGTCAAAGCCCTGCGCACGTTGTTGCAGCAGGAGTTGTCGGTCTATCAACCTGGTGGTCGCAGCGAAGTCGAATTGGATGAGGCGACTCGCGAGCAATTGCGTTCGTTGGGCTATGTTCGTTAGGATGTTCGTTAGGATGTCCGTTAGGAACATTCGTCAGAACTTTTAAAATCGACCTGAATGGGAGTGGCATGCGACTGGTATCCTGGAACGTCAATGGCTTGCGGGCCTGCATCAAAAAAGGTTTCGCGGACTTTGTCCTCTCTGATCAGGCTGATGTGTACTGCCTGCAGGAAGTGCGGGCGCTGCCCGACCAGGTGGAATTGGAATTACCCGGATACACGATGACTTGGAATCCGGCCCAGAAGCGGGGATATTCGGGCACGGCGATCATCAGCAAAGAAGCGCCGCTGAACGTTTTTCCGGGGCTGGGCATGGCTGAACATGATCTGGAAGGGCGCGTGCTGACGGCCGAATTTGCCGAGTATTTCGTGGTGACGGTGTACACACCCAATAGTAAGCGAGAGCTGGCGCGGCTGGACTACCGGCAGAATGAATGGGACAAGGATTTCCTGAAGTTTGTGCGCAAGCTGGAAAAAAGAAAGCCGGTGGTTTTCTGTGGGGACCTGAATGTTTCCCATCTGGAGATCGACTTGGCCAATCCCAAGACCAATCGGCGCAATGCAGGGTTCACCGATGAAGAACGCGCCGGCTTCGACAACATCGTCAAAGCCGGTTTTGTGGACACTTTCCGGGAATTTGAAACCGGAGGCGGCCACTACACCTGGTGGAGCAATCGCCCCGGAGTACGGGAACGGAATGTGGGCTGGCGCCTGGACTACTTCCTGATCTCAGGGGCCCTGCGGCCCCGACTCGTCTCCGCCGGGATCCTCGCCGATGTCCTCGGTTCGGATCACTGTCCCATCGATGTGGTCATTTCCTGAGTAGGGATGATCGGTGTGTTCGGGCTCCAGGGGTGGCAGGACGTTGAAGTCGTCGCCAAATTGGGCGAGGAATTCCAGGTTCATGAACCGGGCGAGGACCGAAGCGGGCAAGGTGACCACCGAGCCGAGGTAGGGCAAGGCGATCAGGATCAGACCCAGGCAACAGGTCAGGAAGCCGGCGATGATGAAGGCCAGCCCCATGGCGATGTTGATCACCATATAGAACAAACCATACAAGACGAATGAACCGGGATGAGCCTGGAAGAGGGGCAGGAACATGCTCCAGGCCTGGGTCGTGCTCACACCATGTTTGTGCATGATGGGCACAATAAATCCGTGCAAAAAATATTCGATGTAAGCCAGGATCACGATGACGGCAAAAAAGACGATGCCCAGCAACATGGCCATCAGCAAGCTGACGCCGCCCATGTCCATGGCCACGGCCGGGACCAGGGCAATGACCAACCCACCAATCAGAGCACCCACCACTACCAACGCCACCACAGTGTAGCCTAGTGTCCACAGGAACAGGCTGTCGCCGTGGGCCCGGAATTCGCGCCAGGGCTGGGTCACTTCGGTGCGGCCGTGGATCAGATTGTCCAGGAACATGAAGCGGCCGCGGCTGCTGAGCCAGATGACGAGCAACGTAATGACCAGGACCGTCACGATGATCATCGCGGCAATGACAACGCCCACACCAGAGCTGACAAATTCAGTCAGCCATTCCCAGGCACCGCCAAAGGCCTCATCAAAATTGTCGGTGGCCACATCCCGGTCGAACTGAAAGGCGTCTTGAGCACCACCGCCACCACCGCCGCCATCAGCCAGTTGGGCCAGCCAAGCAGTGAACCCGAGCACCATCCAGCGGCCCAAATCAAAGGGCTGAAAAAGAGCGCGTTTCATGCGCAGCCAGCCGCGTTGCAGGGGTTCGGAATAGGAAATGCGCATGTTGTGGGTCGACTTTCGGGGTTGGCAGGGTTGCGGCTCACGGGATCTGAAAGAATGTACCCTAGAACAGAACCGATATTCTGACAATCTTTTAACGGGCCGAAAAATGATAACGATTTGCAAAAACTAAACTTGGTGGAATCTGATAAAATCTCCTCAACTCGTTGTCAGTAATGAATTTTTGTTAGCACAAAAAGTATTTTGCCAGACAAATATAAAATCCTATCGTTGGGCTCGGGGTTGGAGTCGCGGATGGGATCCGGACTGAATTCACTTGATTTTGGAGGTCTGAAGAATGTTTTGGCAAGCCCTGAGGAATGTGTCGTCTGCCCGCCACCTGGCGGCTTTGACTGTCTGTTTGGTCCTGACTGGAGCCACGCTGGCTGCCGCTGCAACGGCTGATGGCAATCGTCCTGAGCAGGCCGGTGGCATTTCTGACAAGCCCTACCTGAGGTCGCTCGGACAAGGCGCCATTTTGGGTGGCTACATGGACATGGAGTTTGAATGGACCGACGATGGCAGCACCTTTGACCAGCATCGATTCGTGCCTTTCATCACGGGGCACGTGTCGGACCGGGTCACGGTTTCGGCTGAAATCGAATTTGAGCATGGTGGCAACCCCGACGCTTCGGGCGAGATCAAGCTGGAATACGCAGTGATGGACTTTCGCCTCAGCGAAGGCCTGCAGTTCCGCGGGGGCGTGGTGCTCAGCCCGCTGGGATCGTTCAACCTGCTGCATGATACGCCTCTGAATGACCTGACGGCCCGGCCGGTGGTCTCCCGTCAACTCATTCCTACAACCCTGAGCGAATCGGGAATGGGCTTCTTCGGCACCTTGTATCCCGGTGAAGAATCGGTCTTCAGTTATGAGGCCTACCTGGTCAACGGTTTTGACGAAGGCGTCATCACCGGCGATGCGGGTGAGGAGAAACTGCGGGTGCGCAGTGGTCGCGGCAGCCAGAAGCAGGACAACAACGACGACAAGGCCATTGTGGCCCGCGCCGGATTCAGCCCGACCCTGGGCGCGAATGTGGGCGTATCGGTGCACTCGGGCAAATATGACAACGCCGGTGAGCACCGCCTGACGATCAGTGCCCTGGATGCAAAATGGTCCCTCGGTGCCCTGGAATTGCAGGGTGAGGCAGCCCTGGTCAACGCAGACGTGGACCAGGTCATGATGCCGACGCTGGCCGAAAAACAATCGGGCGTGTATGGCCAGGTGAACTACCACTTGTTGCACGACGCGGTGCTGGAGGGCTCGGTCTTCACGGCCGTGGTCCGCGGCGACTGGGTGGACTTCGACACCGACCAAGATGGCGACTGTGAAGAGGGCGTTACTCTGGGGCTGAATTTCCGCCCCACCGAAGAAACGGTCTTCAAGATGGACTACAACTGGGCTTGGCATACACCGGTTGCCGGTGAAAAAGATGATGCCGAAGGCCGCTTCTTCTTCTCCTTTGCCACCTACTTCTAGACCAAAACGATGAGTATGAAGAAGCTTTTGGCAGTTTTATTGATGACGCTGGTCCTGGGGGCC
>JADGEP010000142.1:0-4583 GCA_016744275.1 Candidatus Krumholzibacteriia bacterium
GTGTTGCAGTATTTGACGGTGGGAGAACGCGCCGTGGTCGGTGCTGGCGCGGTTGTGACCAAAGACGTCACCCCTGGCGCGACTGCCGTGGGCGTGCCCGCTCGTGAAAGCCGAAAAAGCCTAGCGCAGGACTAAACCGAGCGACGACTAGGAAACGACGGCCACCGCGTCTTCCAACTCTTCCTGGGCCTGATCTGAGGTTTGCACCGCCACCTTGCGCGGCAATTCGCCCGCATAGACCGGAATATTGGAAACCTGCACAGGCGCGGGCACCGGCACGGCAATCTTGGCCGGTTCCGGCACCGTCGATTCCCCAAAGTGGGTCACTGTGAACGGCTCATCGGCAAAGCTGGGCAGGATGGTTTCCACGATGGTCTTGATGTCCTGGGCCAAACTGAGATTCAAATCCGCCTCATAGGCCGCCAATTTCTCTGGCATCAACTTGTCGATGTAAAATTTGCGAGGATCCCCGGCACCGGCCAGAATCTCTTCTTCATTTCTGAACGTCAGTGTCGCCGGATGAGTGATGCCGGGGCGCACTTTCAGGATCTGGGCGTACTCCAACGGAAAAAGCTCGGCAAATTCCGGCACTTCCGGGCGTGGCCCCACAAAAGACATTTCACCGCGCAGAACATTCATCAGCTGGGGCAATTCGTCCAGTTTGTGCCGCCTCAAAAAGGCCCCTACGGTCGTAATCCTAGGGTCGCCACCGGCCGTCACCTGACACCCGTGGCATGGTTTCTGTACAGCCATGGTGCGGAACTTTGCAATACTGAAGGTCACACCATGGCGCCCCATGCGCTCCTGGCGGAAAAAAACGGGCCCCGGACTGGATATTTTCACCGCCACGCCGACCACCAAAGCCACCGGCCAAAGCACCGCCAAGCCCAGCATTGAGCACAGTATATCCATAAATCGCTTCACAACGAGCCTCCGCATAAAGGTTTTCTGCACGCACCCTACGCCTGCTCTTTAGCAATGGTGGTGCCGGATTCCTAGATGTCGGGCAAGGAAAACCAAATAGTCCTGATAAGATGGATCAGCGAGGTGTTTTTTCAGATTGCAGGATCATAGTTAGTGAAGTTAACGTGGTTGTACAGATAAAATGTCTCCGGATAGGCATTTTTTTTGCAACCCGGCGGGCTCACAACTGTAGCGACTGCAAATTGTTACAAATGAATCTCAGTTTCAGACTGAGAAGATTTCACCGATTTGCAGATCGCACAGGTTTCTGAATTTGAGTTTTACCGATTCAGCGCCTTCGGTTATTCTCTCTGGAACGATCTGAAAGACTATCCAACTCAAGGACGAGTGGTATGCGTAAAGAATTTCTCCCGTTTTCTCCCCCTTATCTTGGCGAAGAGGAAATCGCCGAGGTTGTCGACAGCCTGCGCTCGGGCTGGATCACAACGGGACCCAAAACCAAGCGTTTTGAGCAGGAATTTGCCGATTTTGTCCAGGCCCCGGGCGCCTTGGCCCTCAGCAGCTGCACCGCAGCGCTGCACACCGCCCTGGTTGCGGCCAACATCGGCCCCGGCGACGAGGTCATCACCACGCCGATGACGTTCACCGCCACCGTGGCGGTCATCGAACATGTTGGCGCCAAGCCGGTGCTGGTGGACATCCAGCCCGACACCATGAATATCGACCCGGTCCAGGTGGCCGCAGCGGTCACCGTGCGCACCAAGGCCGTGATCGTGGTCCACTATGGTGGCCATCCCTGCGACCTGGACGCGATCCAGACCGTCTGCACGGAGCATGATCTGTTGCTCGTGGAAGACGCCGCCCATTCCCTGCCCGCCAAATACAAGGGCCGGATGATCGGTTCGGGCTCAAACCCCGTGGCCTACTCTTTTTACGCAACCAAGAACCTGACCACAGCCGAGGGCGGCATGCTGACCGGCGATCCGGCCATGATCGAAAAGGCGGGCGTATATTCCCTGCACGGCATGAACCGGGACGCTTGGAAGCGCAACTCCCAGGCTGGCAGCTGGCGCTACGACATCGTGACCCCTGGCTTCAAGTACAACATGACCGACATCCAGGCCGCCATGGGGCTGCAGCAGTTGAAGAAAATGGGCACGATCCTGAAGCGGCGAAGGGAGATCGTGGAACTGTACCGGCAGGCGCTGGCCCCGTTGGAAGCGTTTGATTTGCCAGTCGAGCGCGATGACTGCCAAAGCGCTTGGCACTTGTTCCCCATACGCATCCGGGAAGGCGCATTGAAGATTTCACGGGACGAGTTTATTGAGGAGATGCGGGCGCGGAATATTGGCACCAGTGTGCATTTTATTCCCGTGCATACGTTCACATACTATCGGGAGAAGTATGGGTTCAAGGATCAGGATTTTCCGGTGGCGTTCAGGGAATCGGAGCGGTTGGTGAGTTTGCCGCTGCATCCGGGGTTGTCCGATGGGGATGTTGAGGATGTGGTGGCGGCGATCAGGGATATCGTCTGAATTGACCCGCGCCACAAGCGGTTGAATCGAGGCGAGTGAATGGTGCCGTCATTCGGCACTGCAATGCGCCAAGGCCGCGCGCATCACATCCTGAAGTGGAGCATTGGACTGATCGGCGCACCTGCGGCAGTCTTCATATTCCGGCGTTTTTCTGATTTTGCCCGATGGCAGCACCACACACTTCAGGCGAATCGTTCCGTATGAAGTCTCTACCGTCTCCACGGATCGGGCCAAAACCTGCCGATCCACTTCCCAGAACCGCACGCCAATTGTCGTCGTTTCCATCATGATGAGATCTGCCAAAGCTTGAAGCTCATGTTTGCGGCAAAGCACCTCAAGTCGGTGTCCCGGACGTCCTTTTTTCATCATAACCGGTGACAAGCTCCAGTCCAGCGCGCCCTGATTGAGCAACAACTCCTGAAAGCGCCCTCCCAGCAATTCTCCCGAGATGTCATCCAGGTTGGCCTGAATCACCCAAATCTGGTCCACTGGTCGGTCTACTGCGGAAACCAGCTGCCCCACACTCAAACGCAGACAGTTCGGTTGCTCAAGATCACGATCTCCCGCGCCGTAACCGACATCAGAAAGGATGGCAATGGGGCTGGAGAACGATGGGTCCAAAGCCTTGAGAATGGCCGCCCCGGTCGGCGTTGTCATTTCAGCGGCTATGTCGCCGGCAAAGGTGGGCATGCCGTGCAGCAGTGAGGCTGTGGCTGGCGCCGGTACCGGAAACTTGCCATGGGCGCAATGGACAAAACCACTGCCCGTGCAAACGGGAGTCGCGATCACCTCGTCAATTTTGAATTCCGCCAGCAAGAGCGCGGTGCCCACAATATCCAAGATCGAATCGACGGCACCAACCTCATGGAAATGGATCTTCTCCACCGGCACACCGTGGACCGCAGCTTCAGCGGCGCCCAACATTGAAAAAACTTCGAGAGAGAACGCTTTGACCGGCGGGGGCAACTGCGCCTTCCCAATCAAATCAACAATGTCGCTCAGATGCCGCACGACAGGTTCAGCCTGATCAAGGATCGTCACATTCGTGCATTGGATCCCACATTTATCCGCCGTGTCGATTGCCACCGAAACATCAGAGAACCCCAGGGTCTTTGGCAAAGACCTCAATGATTTGACGTCGCCGCCCAAATCGACAAGGGCGCCCAGGAACATGTCGCCGCTGACACCCGAAAATGGTTCTATTTTCAATAGACTCATAGGTTTGAACTTTCAGGTCCCAGTATTCTCGCGGCTGCGATCGCGGCCCCAAATCCATTGTCAATGTTCACGACAGTCACTCCGCTGCCGCAACTGGCCAGCATCGCATGCAAGGCAGCCACGCCACCTCTAGCCACACCATAGCCCACGCTTGTGGGAACCCCGATGATGGGTTGACCGATCAATCCAGACAACACCGAAGGCAACGCCCCCTCGAAGCCAGCCACACAAATGATGACATCAGCCTTCTCGAGTTCAGGCATCACGTCATGCAACCGGTGAATGCCGGCAACACCTTTGTCCACCAAGGTGCAGTGCTCGATCCCAAGAAAAGAAAGGACAGCAGAAACCTCAGCCACGACCGGAACATCAGACGTCCCTGCCGATATGACGGCGACCTGGCCAATTTTTCGCAGATCTGCATTTGGTCCCAGGCGAAAGGTTCCGGCAACAATTTCGTAGCAACCCGAAGGGAATCGCCCCAGCAATCCCTCCCCTTTTTCCGGCTGCAACCGAGTCACCAGGCAGCTGGTTTTCTGCACGGCATAGGCTTCCAGGATTTCAACCAATTGGGGCACTGTCTTGGACTCGCCAAAAACGAATTCGGGAATCCCGGTCCTCTCTTGCCGCCCAAAATCCAAGTCGTGGCTCTTCATTTCAACGCCCTGTTCAGCTTCCCGGAAACAAAGCCTTCGCCGTCCACATCAACCTTTGCGAAGCCCAAGGCCCTGAACACCTTCTGAAGTGCCGGCTGCCTATTGCGCAACTCATTCAACATATGGGGTGGCACCTCAATCCTGGCCACGTCACCGTGATGGCGGACCCGGGCAACGGGAAACCCCTGGGCCTGCAGATACTCCTCGCCTGCTTCGATCTGGCGCAATTTCTTATCGGTGATTTCCTGAA
>JADGEP010000142.1:4593-6753 GCA_016744275.1 Candidatus Krumholzibacteriia bacterium
AAATAGGGCACGCGGCTGCTCAGGCATGGGCTGGCCGGCTTTTCCCAACATTCCAGCTCAAAATGGTGAGCGACAGACCGCACATCATCCTTGGTCAATCCGCACTCAGCCAAGGGGCCGCGCACTTTAAAGTTTGCCGCAGCCACCAAACCCGGCCGGTAATCCCCGTGATCTTCAATATTTTCGCCGCCCAACAGAGTCGCGAATCCGGCAGCTTCACGGATGGACTCCAGTCTGCCAAACAATTCAGATTTGCAGTGAAAGCACCGATTTTCAGGATTGGCCACATAGGCCGGATCATCCATTTCAAAAGTCGTCACAATCTCCAAGGAGATGTCGTGCTGTCTGGCAAACTTCCGCGCACCCTCCAAATCCCTGCTTTTCAAACTTGAAGAATCACCCACCACTGCGAGGCATTTCTCTTTCCCTAAAAAACGGCGGGCCAGATACGCCACCAACGAACTGTCGACCCCACCGGAGAAGGCCACGACACAGGACTCGCAATCGGCGAACCATTTCTCGAGTTTTTCCACCCATCGTTCTGTCTGCTCGGCGGTCATGAGATCCTTCGCAATTGATACTTTCATTTCACATACAAGAGCCCGATGCCTTCAAATTGGCCTGAACCAATCCTAGTTTATTGGTGACGGAATGCCAATCCCAATTGCCCCGCGCCCCCCGGACAGCACCCGGGTTCTCCCGTGAACAGGGTTGCGATTTTTTTTTAGCTCAGGCCAATGGCTGCGGGCTATATTGCGGGTTCTGTGACATAATGCGGATCACGATGAGGAACATAAGTGATACCCCTACTCTCATTGAGGGAGTCGGGTGCCACCGCAGCCCCCCTGTTCGCTCGTATTGGGCTCGCCAGCGGCAGGTCCCGGATACGTTCGGGCGGGGGTGCGAATGATCGGACCAGACATCTTCCCCGAATAAAAGGGGATCTGAAAAATTTCGCATTGCAGTTGTTGTGAATGGAGTCACGATGGACACGCTTTTGACGATTTTTGGATTCATTTTTGGCACGGCATGGCGCTCCCGGCGGTTCATGATCGCGTTTGTGGCATTGTGCACCGTTGCCAGCATCGGCGTTTCCCTTGCCATCAAGCCAATGTTCCGGGCAAGCACACTGCTGGTGCCCAATCAAAGCTCATCCGGATTGACTTCGGCCCTGGGCGATCTTTCGGGACTGGCTGGCCAATTTGGCATATCCGCAGGCGGAGAAGACCCATCCCGGCTCTTCCCTGAAATATTGCGCAGCAGAGCGCTCGCTCATTCGATCCTCAATAGCCGAGTCACAGCTTCCGACAGCACCGAAAGCCTCTACCTCGATCATCTCGGAGTTGATGTTGAAGACCGTGCCACCCAACTGGAATTGGCCACGAAGCTGTTTCAGGAAAAGCGGTCGCGCATTGTCCTGAACCCCAAGAATTCTTCCTTGAAGATCATCGTCTACGACCACGACCCCGTGGTCGCCGCCGCCATCGCCAACCGGATGGCCAATCGTCTCGATCAACTCAACCAGGATATCGGTCGCAGCAATGCCCGCGAGCAGCGCGAATTCATTGCTGGCCGCCGGGCTGAAATCAGCACGGAATTGCAGGCGCAGGAAGAACGGCAAAAAGTGTTCCGCGAAACCAATCGCAATTACACCAGCAGCCCCCATTTGATGTTGGAATTTGAACGCATCAGCCGTCGAGTCCGCTTGGGCGAAGAAGTCTACCTGACCCTCACCCGGGAACTCGAGTTGGCCAAAATCGATGAAATCAAGGACGTGCCAGTCATCAACGTTTTAGACAAGGCCCTTTCTCCCACTTCTCACCACTATCCTCGTCGGTCGTTGATCGTGGTGGCGACATTCCTGTTATCCATTGTTGTCGGCCTGTTCCTGGTTCTGGCGTGGAGCGGAAGACAGCATTTCCGCACTGCATTCAGAACATCCCAGGACCAGCCTTTGGAGAACTGATTTGGGTGCCCAGCGATTCAATTTGCTCAAAGATGGCGGTATCAAAACCGCAACGACCATGCTGGTGGCGGTGCTGGGCCTGGCTGCGTCAATGGTGCTCGCCCACGGCATGACCCAGGCTGATCTGGGTTTGTTTGTCTTGGTTCTAGCGATGGTTCAAATCGGCGTCATGTTGTCCGATGGAGGTTCCGGCC
>JADGEP010000142.1:6763-8993 GCA_016744275.1 Candidatus Krumholzibacteriia bacterium
GCCTCGCCGTCACAAAATTCATCGCTGCCGCCGCCGATGATCAGGAACAACGAACAATTGCCACAACGGCATTTGGCGCGCGGCTTCTGATCACATTGGTCGTCGTGCTGCTCGCTCTGGTGTTGAAGCCCTGGTTGCTGGAACGTCTGTTCAAAGGAGCCGTCACGCCAACAGCCTACATTTGGGTGGTGGCCTGGATTGCCGGCAAATCCCTTTTCCTGTTTGCTCCAGCTGTCCTTCGCGGCCAGCGGCGATGGGTGAATGAAGGCCTGTGGTTGACTCTGGAGGCCGCGGGCCTGGTGTTTGTCTATGCATCATTGAGTTGGTGGCCCGGTGCGAGCAATCAACTCCCCATCCGGCTGTTCTGCCTATATGGCTTGATCTTTGTCGCCGTTGCTGGAGACTTCGCACGCCGGGGCTATTTCCGCCCCGAGCCTGAGAAGGCGCCCGCCAAGGCTACCAAGTCTGCCGAGTCTACTGAAATCACCATGGGCCGCCTCATGGCCTTTGGCCTGCCCTTGCTCATGAACAGTTCTCTTTTTCTGGCTCTGACCTGGACGGACCGGATTCTGCTCGGCCTGCTGCGCGCTCGCGAAGAGCTCGCTTTCTATTTTATTGCTGTCGGCCTCAGTAGCGCCGGGCGCATGCTATTTGCCATTCCCGAACAGGTGTTGTACAGCCACCTGGCGGCAACCTGCACCCCTCACAGCCCCGAGTTGCCGCGCATTCACAACAGCATATTTCACATGTTTGCCGTTTTGGCCATGCTGACGTTGATTGCCGGCAGCCTGGCCGGCCGCCTTCTGATTCCCGTTTTGTATGGCGCCGAGTACCAGGCCAGTGTGTGGCCATTCCAACTTCTGCTTGCCGTCCTACTGGTCCGGCTGGTGAGCATTCCATCTTCTCTGCTGCTGGTTGTGGTATTCGAACGCACTGGTGAAACGCGCAATGCGCTGGCCTTGGCGTTTGTGGCCAACCTGGGTTTAAATCTCATCTTGATTCCCCGACTGGGCGTGACAGGAGCCATCCTCGCCAGTCTATCGGGCTTCATCCTGGCAACCGGCTATCTGTGGTTGGCGCTGTGGCGGATTGCCCACTTGCGACCGTCCGCAATTCAGATCGGCAGCCTCGTGGCCGTCAGCCTGGCCTGGTTCACCATCGCCGTGCTTGAGCGCCAGGGCATGATTCCAGCGTGGGCATTTTGGACATTCCAATCTGGGTTGACATTCGGCTTGTTGGTCCTTGCCTGGTCCCGGCGTCAGATCTTGCGCACTCCCGGTTTGGGAGGCGCCACTTCATGAGCCTCACGACCGGCAAGCGGCAGATTTTTGGCATGGAGCGGCTGAAACGTTGGCTCCGCATCAGTGTTCTCAATCGACAATCCCATGATCTGTTCTACCCTCTCTGCCCTCAGGACAAGGGCCCGCTGGCAACGGCACAGATCCGACTTGTTGCACCGCGAAAAGCCCCGCACGAAGTGTTCATCAACGGGCGGAAAATCGTATTGGCAGACGTGGTCCGATCCGGGTCCGATATCATCGGCACCGTCGTCCCGCCAGAGGCCGTTCTGCCTGGCGAAAATGTCGTCTCGCTGCCGGTTGCCTGCGATCCGGCCGCGGTTGAATTTGCCGGCACCGAGCCACTGGCATCCGCAGACATACGCCTGGGCTGGATGAGTGCGGATGAGGCCTCCGTCAACACCGAAGACCTTCATTTGGCTGCCGCTGCTTCCTTTTTAGTAAACAGCCTGAGCGCTGACATTTTTGGCCAGGGCCAGGTATCGTTGACAACCTGGGACCCGGAAGCCCAAGGTGTTCGCCTCTGGTCCTGGTATTGGACCACTGGCATCGTTTACGAGGCACTCGAAAGTCTGACAAGTGCCGGCGCTATGACCATGGATCTCTCCCCATTGGAACAGGGCCTGCTGAGTCGGCAGATCGTTGACGGATCCGAAAGACATGGATCCTATATGGTGCGTTGGGATCCGGACCGAACCTTGCGGGCAGGAATCGTGCCTTGGCACGCGCCCAATGACTGCGCCTACCTTGGTCTTCATGGCTTGTTGGTGGCCCACCGCCGCACTGGTGACCCCGCATGGCTGGAGCGCTCAGTGGCCCTTGCCGATTGGATCACCGAACATGGAATGCGTGATGGGCGTCTGCGGGTCGGTTGGGATGATGAGCGACAGCGATGGGATGACTCCTGGCACTATATCGACGCAGCCTGGACT
>JADGEP010000143.1 GCA_016744275.1 Candidatus Krumholzibacteriia bacterium
GAACTATTTCGCCCGGGCCCAACGCATGGTGCGATTCCTGTCTGGTGCCGAAACCGAGGTCGTGGATGAATTGCGCACGGAAATGGAATCCCGCGCGGGCAAGCTGGAATTTGAAGAAGCCGGCCGCTTGCGCGATTTGATTGCCAAGCTCGACAAAACCACGAGCCGAGCCCGCCCCGTGGCAGGCTTGAGCGGTGATGTGGATCTGGTGGGATTGGCCCGCGAAGGCGAAGACGCCTCGGGCGTAATCATGCGGGTGCGGGGAGGACACATCCTGACCAGCCACCATTTTTTGTTGAACGACAAACTGGACCGCGATCTGGGCACTTTCATGTCCCAATTGCTGCGAGAGTATTATCCCCGGGCCGGTGACATCCCGGCTGAAGTGCTGCTCTCCTGTCCGGTCGAACAGCCGGAGGCCTGGCAGGATTGGCTGGGCGGGTTGCGGGGCAAAAAGGTGGAGCTCAAAATTCCCCAACGAGGTGCCCGCAAGGATGCCGTTGAGCTTGCTCACACCAACGCCGCCTTCAAACTGCGGGAGGTGAATCTGAAGACCCAACTCAAGCAGACCAGTCGCATCACGCCGGCCAACATCCAACTGCAGGAAGCCTTGGACCTGCACACGGTGCCGGATACCATTGAATGCTTCGACATCTCCAATTTTCAGGGCAAAGAGACCGTGGCTTCCCTGGTGTTTTTCAAAGGCGGCAAACCGCTCAAGAGCCGCTACCGCCGGTTCCGGATCAAGACCGTCAAGGGCATTGATGATTTCGCCAGCATGACCGAGGTCATGACGCGGTACTACGGCAAACTGGTGGAGAAAGAACTGGCACCGGCCGACCTGGTGGTGGTTGATGGCGGGGCTGGACAATTGTCCATGGCGCGCCAGGTATTGGCCGGCTTTGGCCTGCATTCGACCCAATTGATCGGGCTGGCCAAACGCGAAGAGACGATTCATCGCGAAGGCGGCACCATCCAACTCTCCAAACGCAGCGAGGCCCTCAAGCTGTTGGTGCGGGTGCGTGATGAAGCCCACCGTTTTGCCATCACCTATCACCGACTGCTGCGGGATAAGCGCACGACCCACAGCGAATTGGACTTGATTCCCGGCATCGGGCGCATCAAGAAACTCAGTCTTTTGCACCGCTTTGGTTCGGTGGCCCAGATCCGCCTGTCCACGCCCGAGGAGTTGGCTGAAGTGCACGGGATCAATTGCCACGATGTTGTGGCCATTCGCGAATACTTTGCCGCTCATGTGACGCCACAGGTGCCAAAAGCTGATCCGGAGGGCGGTTCATGACCGGAACTGACGCAGGACCGTCCTGGGATTTGGCCGTCGATACGTTCATGTCCCACTGCAGCGCCGAAAAAGGCCTGGCCAGAGCCAGCCTGGAAGCGGGCGAACATGATTTGAATCGTTTGCGTCGGTGGGCGGAGAGCGAAGCTGGCTGTGCAGGGCCGGCGGGGCTCCAGGACCAGAATCTGCGGGATTTTCTGCTCACCTGCACCTCCGACCTCGGCACCGCGTCGCGTGCCCGGCTGCTCTCGACGATTCGTTCGTTTTATCGCTTTCTGGAAACGGAATCGCTGGTGCCTGCCGACCCGACCGCAACCATTGCCGCGCCCCGGCGCGGCCGAAAATTGCCTGATGTGTTGGGTGTGGAACAGGTGGAGCGTCTCATTGAATCAGTGGCAGGCCAGGAGCCCGTGGACCAGCGCGACCGGGCGATACTGGAAATCCTTTACGGCTGTGGGTGCCGTGTCAGCGAACTGTGTGGGCTGGATGTGCCAGATTGGGATCCGCAAGAAGGCACCCTGCTATTGCGGGGCAAAGGACGCAAACAACGCCTGGTTCCGGTGGGCGGGCCTGCGGCGGATGCTCTGCAAAGGTGGATCGGTGCCGGTCGCGGGCGCATGGTGGGCAAAAAAACGACCGCTGCGGTTTTTCTCAACCAGCGTGGGGGACGGTCGTCCCGAGTTTCGGTTTGGTCCTTGATCAAGCGGGCTGGATCGGCCGCTGGGCTGCCTGAATCCCTCTCACCGCACACTCTGCGGCACAGCTATGCCACCCATTTGTTGGAAGGCGGGGCCGATCTGAGGGTCGTCCAGGAGCTTCTGGGACACGCTGATATCAGCACCACCGAGATCTACACCCACCTGGACCGCTCCTGGCTGACCAGCGCCTGGCTGGAGGCCCATCCACGGGCCAAATAGACAGAGTGGGTCCATTTTTCACAGGCCCGGCCTGGTCTTTGACATCCCTCATCGCTGGTGGTACTGTTTCTCCTTCCTGGCTTACCCCCGGGCGAACAGCGTTCTGAGGCCGTCGCCATGGTTTTTTGTGTCCAATTGACTGAAAGGTCACCTTTAAGTGAGCAACAGCACTTCTCCCAAAACCGTGCTCAGCGGCATGAGGCCCACGGGCCGGCTGCACTGGGGCAATTATACCGGCGCCCTGGAAAACTGGATCACCATGCAGGACGATTACACCTGCCATTTCATGGTGGCCGATTGGCACGTTTTGACCACAGCTTTGGACAAGGCTACCGAGATCAAACAGAACAGCCGTGACATGTATCTCGACTGGTTGGGTGCTGGCCTGGATCCTGAAAAATCAGTGCTCTTTGTGCAGTCACAGGTCAAGGAACACAGCGAGCTGTATCTCATCCTGGCGATGATGATCAGCAAGGGGCGCCTGGAGCGCAATCCTACCTTCAAGGAACAAATTAGAGATCTGAATATGGGCGGCGAGATCAGCTACGGCCACTTGGGCTATCCGGTCTTGCAGGCGGCGGACATTCTGATGTATCAGGCCCAGGCCGTGCCCGTGGGCGAGGACCAACTTCCGCATCTGGAATTGACCCGCGAGATGGCGCGGAAATTCAACCGGGTTTTTGGTGATGTTTTTCCCGAGCCCGAACCGCTGGTCACAAAATTTGCCCGCTTCCCCGGGACCGATGGCAAGCGCATGAGCAAGTCGCTGGGCAATCACATCGAGATCGCCGCTTCGCCTGAGGAAATCGTCAAGAAAATCAAGCCGGCCTTCACCGATCCGGCGCGCCTGCGCAAAAGCGATCCTGGCAACCCGGACATCTGCGCGATCTACACCTGGTACCAGAAGTTCATGCCTGAGGCGGCGGCAGAAACCGCGGCAGAGTGCCGTGCTGCCCAGCGCGGATGTGTCGATTGCAAAATGAAATTGGCGGGTGGAGTGGTGGAACATTTTGCTCCCCTGCGAGAGCGCCGGGCGGAATTTGAAGCGGACCCCAAAAAGCTGGACGAAATCATTCATGCCGGCACCGAACGGGCTCGGGCAGCTGCGGCCCAGACCATGGCCAAGGTTCACGACGCCATGGGTATTGGATAAAGCGGCATGGAAGGCGAAATGGAACACATCCCAGAGGACGTCCAGGACGATGACCTGGATCACGCAGCAAAAGAGTCGTCCGAATTTCAGGAAGCCGTGCAGGCTGAAGTCGCTCGTCAGACCAGTGATCCCGACGGTCCGGAAGCCTGGAACCTTGAGAACCTGCCGCCGGAGTTGGACTATTTTAAGACCAGCGAAGCCTACCAGGTTGAGTTGACGGGTTTTCAGGGTCCGATGGACCTGTTGCTGCACCTGATCGACAAGGAACAGGTGGACGTTTACGACATCCCCATTTCCCGGATCACCGATCAGTTCATCCAACACATCGAAGTCATGCAGACCGTGAGCTTGGACAAAGCGGGCGAGTTCATCGCCATGGCTGCCACTCTGATGGTCATCAAAATGAAAATGTTGATGCCCAACCACCTGGGCGACGACGACGAGGATGAAGAGGACCCTCGGGCAGAATTGGTGCGCAAGCTTCTGGAGTACAAACGCTTCAAAGAGGCTGCCGAATCTCTGCAACGGCAGGAACTCACCCGTCAGCAATATCACTTGCGCCAAACGCGGTTTCCCTTTGCCGAAGATCTCGATCTGGAGCCCAAACTGCGCATTGAAATGTATGACCTGCTCAGTGCCTTGGCCGGAATTTTTGACCGGGTCCAGGCCAAGCCCATACACGAAGTCGAACGCGAGCCGTTCACTGTTGATGAGAAGATGTCGCTCATCGAAGAGAAGGTCGGCTCCGGCGGGACCGTGACCTTTGAGGAACTTTTCAGCGACGACAACATCAAGATGGAAGTGATCGTCACCTTCATCGCCATCCTGGAAATGGTCAAACGAGGGCGCTTGCATTTCATGCAGACTGAGGCCATGGGCGCCATCTGGATCCAGCATCCCGGCGTCAGCGAGGATGTTGGCGAAGAGGTGGAGTTGGTCGCGACGGACGAAGACCATCAGGACGACGACTTGGAAGATGTGGACCTGAATGAACTGGAGACGGAATCTTGAAACGGGAACTCGAAGCGCTGCTTTTTGCCACGGACAGTCCGCTGACAATCGGGCGCTTGAAAAAGATCTTTCCAGAGGCCGAAACCGCTGACATCATCAATCGCCTCAACGAAGCCGGCACTCTGGTTGCCGCCAATACCCTGGCCGCCAATGGTCCGGGCTGGGGCGGCAGCCACCGCATCACCTGGATCATTCCCGAAGGCACCCGTGTAGTTGAAGGCGATACCCTGGTGCTCTTTGACACCGCAGAAATCGACGGCTACATCCAGCAATACTCCGATGAGTTGACCGCAAAACGCCTGGCGGTCGTCAGTTCCCGGGCCCAAAGCACCGCCAACCAAACGCGCAGCAACAACGGCATCGACAAGGCCGCCCTGGCCAGCGAAAAAGCCGACCTGGAACTCAAAAACCAGCAGTACGAATCGCAAACCGTGCGCGCCAAAGCCGAACTGGCCGGACGCCAGGCTGAAATTGACCTCGAGCAGGCCCACCGCAATCGCCTGGCCCAGGCTTCCCTCGACAGCCTCGACATTGCTCAAGCTATGCTGAAGGCCACCAAGCAGGAAGCCGGTGTCGAACGCATCCAGACCTACGCCGATCAGTTGGTCATCATTGCCCCGGGCCCCGGCATGGTTGTCTATTTCCGCGAATACACCGACGAAGGCATCAAAGTCTACCGCGCCGGAGACGAGGTCCGCCGGCAAGCGCGCGTGCTGGACGTCACCGATACTTCCGCCATGAAAGTGACCTTTGCGGTGCACGAAAAAGACCGCTGGCGTCTGCAAGACGGCCAAACGGTGCAAGTCATTCTCGACGCCTACAAAGACACCTCGTTCACCGGTCTGGTCGAAAACGTCGGCCGGATGCCCGTCGCCTCGGAAGAAGGCAGCGTCGCCCGCCGCTTTGAAGCCACCGCCATCATTCACGAATCCGATCCGCGCCTCAAACCCGGCATGTCTGCCCGGGTGATCATCGAACTGGGAGGTTCCTCTTGAGCACCGACAACAGTCAGGGCAAAGCCCGGCGCGCCGGATTCACCCGCAACCGAATCGTCATCGGCCTGGTCGCCGTTGCCGCCGTGGTGGCGTCTGCTTTTTGGTTCACCGGCGGCGGCGGCAGCCCGTCGTTGGCCAAAGCCACCGCCGAAGAAGGCCACTTCGCCGTGACCACCACCACGGTGGGCGAGTTGGCCGCCGTCAACAGCCAGCCCATCCCCGCACCACCGGGCTGGAACAACAAGATCATCAGCCTGATCGACGAAGGCAGCATGGTTCAGCCGGGCGAAGAATTGGCGCGGTTTGATACGGATCAGTTGGAAAAACGAGTCGAAGAACGCCAGGCCGCCTACGAAGGCGCCATGGCCGAACTTGAAAACCAGCGGGTGACCAACATCAAGACCCTGGCCGAAAAGAAAGCCGCCCTGCAACGCCAGGAATTGTCCCTGGAAAAGGCCAAGCTGCAGACCGAGTCCATGAAATTCGAAAGCCAAAGCCGCCAGCGCCAACAGGAACTGGACCTGCGCCGCACCGAGTTGGACCTGCAGGAAGCCCGCGACGACCTCTCGGCCCAAACCGACATCTCGGCCGCCAAGCTCACGGAAAAAGAAGTAAACGCGCGCAAGGAGAGGCTCGACCTGGAAGAGTCCCAGGAAAACCTGGCCAAGATGGTCGTGCTGGCGCCGGACTCGGGCATGGTGGTGTACAAGAAGATTTGGGCCCAGGGCAGCAACCGAAAAATCCGGGTCGGGGATCAAGTTTGGAATGGGTCGAGCCTCATGGAATTGCCCGAGCTGTCGGCCTTTCTGGTCAACACCTGGGTCAATGAGGTGGACATCCACAAACTGGCTCTTGAACAAGGTTGTGAAGTGACCATCGACGCGCTGCAGGACCGCACCATCAACGGCAAAGTGACCCGCATTTCACCGCTGGCCCGGCAAGAAGGCGAAGAGAAAATCAAAGTCTTCGACGTGGAGATTCTGCTCGACGGTGACGTAACGGGACTATTGCCGGGCATGACCGCCCAGTGCCGGATCATCCACCAGGAACTTGACGCAGTGACCCACGTGCCTCTCGAAGCGGTCTTCCAGGAAGAAGACGGCCCTGTCGTCTATGGCGATGGCGGCCAACCCCACGCCGTGAAGTTGGGCCCCATGGGTGAAGATAACGTCGTGATCGAAGACGGAGTTGCGCCCGGAGATATGCTGCTGCTGGTGCGCCCCGATGACAAGGACGGCGCCGGCTCATGATGCAAGAGGTGCAACTGGCCATCGCCGGCCTGAAAGACCACCGCGTGCGCACATTTCTGACCACCCTGGGCGTGGTTTTTGGCGTCGCGGCGGTGATTTCCATGCTGTCGATCAGCGAGGGCGCAAAAAGCGAAGCCCTCTCTCAGTTTGAGTCGCTGGGCATCGACAACATCGTCGTGCTGCACAAGGATCTGCCCGAGACCCACGGCGCCGAAGAGGCCACCCCCTTCAGCCCCGGACTGTCCCGCGCCGATGCCCACGCCCTGCGCAACCTGACTTCGGCCATCACCGGAGTGGTGCCCATGTCCGTGACCGAGAAGACCGTGCAAGGGCAACAGCAGTTGCAGGTTTCGGTGGTTGGCACCACGCCTGATCTGCCTGTCGTGCGGCGCGATCGATTACTGTCCGGACGCTTTTTCACCGCCTTTGAAAACCAGGAAGCGGTCCGCGTGGCGATCATCGGCTCGGGCCTGACCCGCGAGTTGTGCGGCTTGGCCGAACCGGTCGGCAGCTTCGTGAAAATCGACGGCCAGTGGTACGAAATCATCGGCGTCCTGGCTGGCGGCAGCGCTGGTGAAGACGACGCCGACGGCCTGCTGCGCTCCACCGAGCGCGACATTTATATTCCCCTCAGCTGTGCCCTGGTCCGCAGCGAGCGCAAACGCTGGGAACGGGAACTGGACCGCATGATCATCCAGGTGCCCGATGTCGAAATGCTCGCCCCGGTGGCCGAACTGACCGGCCGCCTATTGGCCCGCCGCCACCAGGACGCCCCCGACTACGACATCATCGTGCCTTTGGAATTGATCCAACAACGCCAGGCCACCCAACGCATTTTCACCCTCATCATGGGCGCCATCGCCGGCATTTCATTGTTGGTTGGCGGCATCGGCATCATGAACATCATGTTGGCCAGCGTGCTCGAACGCACCCGCGAAATCGGCATCCGGCTGGCCATGGGCGCCACCCGCACCAACATCATGCGCCAATTTCTGGTCGAGGCGGCGGCCGTCAGCGTTTTTGGTGGCCTGATGGGCATCATTCTGGGCGTCAGCCTGGCCTGGATCATCAGTGCCTCGGCCGGATGGGTCACCGTCGTCTCTCCCATCTCGATCATTCTCGCGTTCGGCGTCTCGGCTGCCGTCGGCATCACCTTCGGGTTTGTGCCGGCGCGCCGGGCGGCTGCTCTCAACCCCATCGAATGTCTCAGGTACGAATAATGCTATTTTCAGCCCATGCGATTCTGATTCCCCTGCTGGCCCTGGCGCCGGCCAGTGGCGACACCCTGACGATGGACCTGACCGAGGCTATCGTCATGGCCCTGGACGACAGCCACACGTCTCAAGTTCTGGACCTGAATCTGGCCGGAGCCCAGCACGACGTGGCGGCGGCCAAGGGGCGCTTTGGCACCCGGGCTGATGCGCGCCTGTCTTTGCCCGAACTGGAAGAAGGCGTGCAGCGGGTGCAAGTGCCCGGCACCCTGCCCCGCTACGACAGCTACGGCAGCCGCGAGGTGAGCGCCACCCTGCAGGTCAGCCAGCCCCTGCCCACCGATGGTTTGGTCAGCTTGTCGGGCCACGTCTACCAACAGGACGATTCATTTTACGACCAATTCACGGACCAGACCGAAGACCAGCGCGCGTTTTTCAACAGCTACGAGGTGAGCCTGAGCCAACCCCTGTTCACGCCCAACGAGTTGAAGCTGGGCCTGGAAAAAGCTGAGATCAGCCACCGCCTGGCCCGCCGCGCCTACGACCGCGGGCAACTGGATTTGTCCTACGACGTGACTTCGGCCTTCTACCTGTTGATCAAGGCCCAGGAAGAGCTGGCCATCGCCGGCGACGCCCTTGACCGTCAGCAACAGACCTTTGACTTGGCCCAACGCAAATTTGAAGCGGGCCTGATTCCCGAAGTTGACGCCATGCAAATGGAGGTCGATCTCGCCGACGCCCACAACGACTTGTTGGGCCGCGAATCAGACTTGATCATGGCCGCCGACAACTTCCGCCTGCTGGTGGGCCTGCCCATGAGCCAGGCCGTGCGCGCGGCCGCCAACCTCACGCCGGGCATGTTCGAGGTGGACCACGATTTGGCCATGTCACACGCACTGGAATACCGCACGGAAATTTATGATCTGCACGATCAACTGCGCCGCTCCGAAATCACGGTCACCGAGACCGACGCCCGCAGCGATCTCAAAGGCGAACTGAGCGCGTTCTACAACCTGACCGGCGTCAGCGATCCGACCCTGACCGACGCCAGCGTGGGCGACTTGATCGACTCCAGTTGGGACGACCTGAAACGGCGGCCCGGCAATCGCGG
>JADGEP010000144.1 GCA_016744275.1 Candidatus Krumholzibacteriia bacterium
AACCCGGTGATGTGGGGTACAAATCCAAGTCAGTCGGAGGGTCACCCACGCGATGCTGATAATCTTCGGGGTCGTGCCCTCCCAGGAACGTCCAGGTGCCCATGCCCCGCTTGCCATGGATGTACTTCACTTCATCGGTGCCTTCAACGGCCGCCAAAACGATGACCGCCCGTTTGAGATGCTCGCGACTGTAGCCCGTGGTTTGTCCCAGAAAGCCGTTGATCACATTGACGTGGTTCTGGGTCAGCATCGCCGGCACCGGATCGTATTTGGCCGCAAAGGCAAACAGGGTGATGTAGTCGGCCATCGCCCCGCGCATCATGGCGTAGTTGCTGGTATCCAGGTCCGAAAACTCGTAGACCATGGGATTGGTCGTCAGTTTGAAATCCTGGAAAGCAAAGGTGCCGTCGAAGTTCACTTTCTGCCGGTACTGCTGATCAAAAGGCGTGGCATCAAATACCGGCGGCACGATGTCCGTGTGCAACCAGGCCAAGGCGATGTCGATGGTATCGGTGGCGCTGCACATGGCGAACAGGAAGCCACCGCCCTCGACGTAGGTGCGGATCGTGCCGGCCACCGCGTGCTTCAATTCCCAGGTCGTGGCGAAGCCCAATTCGCGGGCCATCTCTTCATGGAAACTTTTCTGCTCCAGGTACCACGGTTCCAGGCCAAAGCTGGCGTAAAACTTACCGTATTGGCCCGTAAAATCCTCGTGATGCAGATGCAACCAGTCGTAGTCGTTCAACCGACCGGCCACCACATCCGCGTCGTACACCAATTCGTAGGGCACCTCGGCGTAGGTCAGCGCCAGAGTCACCGCATCGTCCCAGGGCTGTTTGTTGGGCGGGCTGTACACCGCGATGCGCGGCGGCTTTTCCAGCAAGACCTCTTCCATGTTTTCCTGCTTGATCACCTGCCGGATCCCGGCCACCTCGGCCTCACCGACGGTCTCAAAACTGACGCCGAGCAGGCGGGCATCCAGGCGCACCCGGGCGTTGTCGTTGATGAGGAAACTGCCCCCGCGATAGTTCAACAACCAGTTCACTTTTTCGTTGGCCTGCAGCGTGTGAAACGCCACCCCGTAGGCACGCAAATGGTTTTTCTGATCCAGATCCATGGGGATCAACAGGTACGAGTCGGCCCAGGCCGCCCCCGCACTCAGCAGAATCAGGGCCAGTACCAGCGCAGCGGTCAATCTTCGCACACAACTCAAAGCCATCACATTTCCTTCGCTCAATTGGGCAGCGCGCGCAGGTTGTCCCGCACGTCGTCGATAAAGAGGTATTCCGGATATTGGGCCAACAACTGCTCCCATGCCCCGCGGGCTGCGGTGCCCCGTCCCACAGCCGCCAACAAGTCTCCCTGCATTTGCAAGGCCCGCCCCGGATAACGCCCGTCCGGATGCTCCAGCACCACCCGTTTCAAGAGATCCAGGGCTTCGTCGGTGCGATCATGCTCTGCATAAACGGTGGCCAATTCGTACAACGCTTTTTCGTACAGGTGCTGAGGCTCTTCATGGTCCAGGCGGCGCCCGGCCTCCTGCACAAAGCTTTCCAACGCCGAGACGCGACGGTCCGGTTGTGATGTCAACTCGAAGTACACCGCCGGTGAATACAAGGCCAGGATGTCCGGACCGCCAGTCGGGTTGTCCATCTCCTCGGCGATGATCAGGCCCAGATCCAGGGCGTCGTTGGCATAGGCGGCGCCCGGATTATCCAGGGCGATGACCGCGAACCGATCCCGCGCCGTGGCGAAATGCCCTTCCGCCAGATCCAATCGCGCCAGATGATAGTGAGCGTGGCCCCCAGCCTGCCGGAATTCAGGATCCCGGCCCAGTTTCGTAAGCACTACTCGGCCCCGAGAGGTGTCACCAGCGGCGAGGTAGCTTTCACCCAGGGTCAAGCGCACCAAGGCCAGGCCAGCAGTCGGCAGGTCCAGATTCATCAGCATGCCTTCAAGTTGACGCGCCGCTCGTCCTGGGTCGTGCAGGTGTTCGCGGGTGTAGACCGCCAATTTGATCCGGGAAGAATACAACCGTTCGCTGGCCGGATGCACGCTCCGCACGGTGTTCAACAACCCGCTGAATCGCTCTACGGTGGATTCCGGGTCATCCCCCAGCACGTCAAATTCCAGGGCCACTTCGCAGGCATCGGCCAGGTAGTCGGCTGCCCGCCGCCGCATCACCACATCGCCGCCTGCGGCGCCAGTCAGGCGTTCCAGAACCGTCAACAAATACTCCACCGACGCTTCGACCTGTTGCCGATCCGACAGCAGCTTCAATTCGCGGGTCAGCGTCAGGCAATTTTGCATCAGCACCAAAACCAGATTGGCTCGCTCATACAGCGGTTCGATCAATGCCAAAGCTTCGGGCACCCTGCCGTCAGCCACCAGAAGATTGGCCACCAACAACGCCTCGCCGCCTTTGGCAGCCGGTTCAGAAGCGCGATCGGTCAATTCGGCAAGAAACTTGCGGTGATCCCGCGGTCGGTAGGGCCCTTCCAGCAACTCGGTGCGCACCAGAGAATAGTTGTAAGGGTTGTAGCGCAGTTCAGAACTGATCTCCGCCGCCGCCTCTTTTTGCCGCTCCAGTCCCAGCAGGCCGACCGCTCGCTGCCGCCCCAGGAATCGTGGCTCGCCCAAGACTCCACGCATCGAATCGATCAGGCCCACCGCCAAGGCCGGATGGCCCGAATTCAGGTACAGATCCATGCCCACGATGGCGGCGCTGCGCTGATTGGGATTAAATTCCAGAAACTTGTCGATGGCGACCCTCGCGGAATCCAGGTCACCAACAGCCAACAGGGAAACACCCAGTTCGCGCCACAAGCCCGGGTTGCGTCCCTGCTCCAGCAAGGCACTGCGACCCAGATCAACCGCCTTGTCGTATTGCCCCTGCAACTGCGCCAGCTTGATGCGCCGGGTCACCAATTCGCGTTGCAGCGCGCTGTGCTGCTCCAGATCCATCAGCAGGGTTTCGGCCGCCGCCAAACTGCCCAGGGCCAGCAAGCGGTCCAACTCGACCATCCGTCGGCGCAGGTTCATTTGTTGGTGGGCGTCGGCCAGGTTGTCCGGTTGCACGCGGCGCAACAAGTCGTCCGGGATCTGGATGCGTTTCTCTTCCCCTTGCTCAGGGGCCTGCGCCAGAACCGAGCCCACTCCCATTAGGACCGAGGCCACAACCAACCCTTGTATCAATGCGATTCTCACGGCGTGCCCCCTTCTTCGGACGGCGCGGCCGGTTCATCGGAATGCCGCCCCAGAGAATCGAGGGCCGAAAAATAACGGCGCACCAGATCCCGATATTCCATCGGCGCCTGCTCCAACGGCTGGTATTTCAACCGAAAGGGGCTGTCATCTTCACCCGCGTCGCCGCCCAGCGTGCCTTCCTGCTCGGCGTACAACCGGCGGGACGATTCGCTTTCGCGGCGGTTGGTAAAATCGCGACGGCGCACACTGTTGCGCGCGTCCAGCATGCGACCCAGTATCCGCTCCTGCCGAATGAGTGTCTCTTCGCTGACCAGACCATCGTCGATTTCCTGGCTGATACGCTCCATATCGCGGCCCATCTCCGACAGGTCGCCCAACAGGCGTTCGCCTTCAGGCTTCAGGCGCTCTTCCTCGGCCAGATCGCCCATGCGTCCGGCCATCTCGGCCTGCTGTTCGCCCAGGCGTTGCATTTCACTGCGGGCCTTTTGGCTGATGCCGCGGTCGGCCAACATGCGCCGCAGCTCTTCGGTCACACCATTGAGCCCGGCTTGTTCCTGGGCCATCTCTTGCAATTGTTCCGCCATGGACTGCTGAGGGCTGCCACCGCCCCCACCGCCGCCGCCCTGCATCTGGGCCTCGGTCAACATGCCGATGACAATGCGGTTGGTTTGGGAAAGACTTTCACGCGCCTGGCGCCGCGCCACCGGGGCCCGGTTGTCCTCCATCGCCTGCACGCCCTGGCCCATCGCTTCGATCAGCGAGTCGAGTTGGCGCAAAATCTTCATGACACGATTGGGAGCTTCGGCCATCAATTCACCCATGCCATCGCGCACCCCGGCGGCCGACTTTTGCAAGCGGTGCTGGTCACGGGTCAGATCCAGCGTGCGCATGTCTCGCAACTGGGCCGGAATCTTCTGTGAAATCTCTTCCTGCTTGGCCGACAGGGCCAACATATCGGCGGCAAATCCCCGCAGGCTGCTGACCTGTTCCATTTTCATGGCCTGTTGCATCGCTTGCTGAGACTTGAGCAGAACACTGTAAAGCGAACCCAGATCGCGCAAGGTCTGCTCCTGCATCTCAGCCGCTTTACTCGGGTCCTGCTGGTCCAACTGTTCGCCAGCCTTGCCCATTTTATCTTCCTGGCGCTGCTTCTTCACCTGGTCGAGGGCCTCTTCAAGAGCCTCGGCCATATCCTGACTGGAGTCGCTGGGGTTCTTCTCGTTCTCTTCACGCAGGTTTTCCAGCGCCGCTTCGAGTTTCTCCTGCAACTGTTCCAATTCTTTTTCGAGGGCCTCCTGGCGCCGGGCCAACTCTTCGGAACTTGGGGGCGGGCTTGGCGAATCTCCGCTGTTTTCACTGTCAGACGATTCGCCAGATTGCTGATCAGAATCCTGCGAGTCGCTTTCCGACTCCTCACCGGCAGGGCTTTCGCCGTCCGCGTTTTCGCCCTCGGGATTCTCACCTTCCGTATCGGTATCTTGCGGCTCTTCGCCCTCGCCCATCTCGCCCTCTTTGCCTTCTCCTTCAGACTCGCCTTCTGAGGCCGCATCCGCACCGGCCTGTTGCTCTTCCGTTTCCTGCTGGGCTGCCAATTGTCGGCTCAGGTCAGCCAGCTCCTGTTGCTTCTGGATCATCTGTTCCAACAGGGCCGTGAGTCCCTCCAGCTCCTGCTCCTGGGCCATGCGTTGCAGCATGGCCAGGGCGGCGTCCAGGCGACGGGCCATGTCCTGTTGGTTGCGCGCCACTTCATCCATGGCCCGCGCGACGTCTTCGGGAGAAGCCTGTCCCCCGCCTTCCTGCATTTTTTGCAGCAATTCGCCCAACTGGTCGCTGTTGTTCTGCCCCAGCAATTCGCTCATTTCGTCGGCTTTTTCCAACTGGGCTTCGCTGGTCAGCTGGCTCTGGGCCAACTTTTCCAATTCCTGTTGCAGCTCTTGAGCCACCCGCGCCAATTCCTGCTGCAATTTCTGCTGCCGGTCGACGGCCGCTTCCATTTCCTTTTGCCGCGCCCAATCCGGCACCGGATTCTTCATCAACTCGCGGTTCAAACGGTCCAGGTCCACATTCAATTGGCGGCTGCGGTTGCGCATTTCCTCCAACTCGCCCTTGCGGTCTTCATTGGATTCCGCCTGCGCCACCAGGACTTCCGCGGCCGACGGCAGCATCAGGCGCACAGATCCCGAACGGCTTGTGCCCGCTGGCAGGGGCCGCTTGTTATCGACGGCCTCGACCACCAGCTCCAGGCCGTCTCCCGCCACGAGATCCAAGCCGTCGGCCCGCAATTCCAATTGGATCCGGGCGCGCAACAATGAAGTCGTATCGTCCAGGCGCTTCGCACGCACCCGCAAAACACCGGACGCCGTGTCCACCTCCTGCCACAGCTGCGGTGATCCACCGGGACTATTGGCATCCCAAAAGATGTCGCCCAACCACTCTTCGCCATGGTCGGAATGCAGAGGCGCTGCCGCACCGGTGCGCGTCAGCAGGCGCAGTTGGGTCAATCCGTAATCGTCGGCAGCTTCTGTGAACAACACCACTTCACCGGACAACGGCAGGATGCCATCATCATCGGGCCGAGCCAGGTCAACTCCCGGTCGTTGGTCCGGCGCCGCAGCCACTTCGTAGCGCAACGGAGATTGGTTATGCAGGCCAAAGGCGTCGGTCAGGTGCACCACAAAACGGCGGTCACGATCGACATCCAACCTGCGGGCGACCTGCAGGGAATCGACCTCCAGCACCAGGGTGTCTTCGTTGCCCGCAACCAGGGCCGCGGCGGTTACGTGATGGCTCACTTGCCCGCTCAATTCCAGGCGGCTACCCACCGGCACTTCAACCCAGGAGGGCAAACGGTCCAAATCCCGGACCGGCAATCGGGTGTAGGCCGGGGGAATGATGCGGGCCGAGAGGTTTGTCACCAAAGGATAATGGCGCACTTCAACCTGGCGAACTTCAGTCAACAGGGTGCCGCGCCGGAACCTCCAGGCAAAATCTTCACGGATATTTTCCGCAACGGCCTGCCACTTCCGGTAGGGATCGGGCAAGCCCAAGGGGGTCGTCGTCAGGGCTTCCTTGTGGGTGGGCAATGGCTGCCAGGTGCCGCCGCCAACCTTGATCTCCGCCACGGCCAGCCCTTCGCCGGTCGTGAAATCCAATCCGATCAAGGCGACATCCTGGCCAACTACGACCTGCTCTTTGCCCGCAGCTGCGTACAGACCACCGGTCACCAAAGCGGTGTCGCTTGTTCCTGGATGGGACAGGCGGAACCAACCCCTGGCCATCTCCGCTGGAACCAACCCATGCAATCCCAAGGCCAGGGATGCTGCCACCAGCAACCCCGCCATGGCCGTACGGGTGTAGCGCAACGGCAAGATGTTCGCCGGGTTCACCAATTCCAGCACCAAGGCAGCCCTCGCCAATAAGCGGCGCTTCAATTCGGCTGCGACCGGCTCGTCATCAGGCCACCGATCAGGCATGCGGCCCGCTTCTTCGGCGGCCACCACGAGGTTGGCAAATTCGGCTTCAGTTTCGATGCGCTCGGCGAGCTGGGCGGCCGTGCCCAGGGCCCGCCAGGGTTTGATCAGAAAATTCCAGGCCAGCAGCACCAAACCGATCAACAGCGAGAGGCCCAAACCCCAGGCATTGAAGGCACCGGGCTCGGGCTTTCCGCCCAGGGCCCACGCCGCCGCCAGCGACATCATTCCCGCGGTGCCGCCGAAGCGGATCAGACCGTGCCCCAGGGCGCGCAGACGGGTGCCGCGCAGCAAGCGCCGCAGCCGAGCGTCGAAATGGAGGGCGGGTTCCTGATGTGGGCTCACGTTGCTCAAATCCGGGTTAGGGGTGGGTCAGGGCGTACATCATGATATTAACGGCCATGCGCGCGGCCGCTTCACGGGTCTCGGCCGGGTCTCCGTGAACTTCCGGATCTTCCAATCCGTCGCCTATGTCTGACGAGAAGGAATAGAACAAGACCAGGCGGCCATCTTTCGATACGCCAAATCCCTGGGCAGGTTCCCCATCGTGCTGGTGGATCTTGGGCAGGCCTGCCAAATCGTAGAAGCTATGATAGATCGGGTGCTCACTGCCGATGGGCAACAATTCGTCCTCCGGAAACAGAGCCTTGACCATCGTACGGAACGACGGATCGAGCCCATAGTTGTCGTCCACATAGAGGAAACCACCGGCTTCGAGATAACGGCGCAGTTCCGTCAGATCATTCTCATCCAAGGCGATGCGGCCGTGGCCGGAGACATACAAAAAAGGGAATTGGTAGAGGTCTTCACTGTCCAGAGTCACGACCGCTTCGGTGTCCGCCGTCGGTATGCCCGTACGTGCGTTCAACAAGGCCATCCAGTTGGCCAGGCTGCTCGGGTCACAATACCAATCGCCCCCGCCCTCATAATGCAGCCGGGCGATCTGCAGTCGGCCCAGCGTGCCCGGACGCGCCGACGCCACCTCGAGGGGCAATACCGCCAGCATCAAGGTCAGCACCAGGCCCCAGGTGAATTTCAACAGGGTTCGGCACGAGAGCTTCAAAGAGAGCTTCAAATTCGCATTCCTATCCGTCGCGGCCCACGCGGGGCAATGTCAATTCGGCCACGGCACCGGGGCCGTCCGGGCTATTGGCCAGGGTGATGCTGCCGTGCATCCGGTCCGCCAGATTGCGGCAGATCACCAGGCCCAGGCCAGTGCCCTTGCTCTTGGTGGAAAAATACGGATCAAACAGGCGGTCAGCCACTTCCGGTGGCAGGCCGCTGCCGTTGTCCCGCCATACCAAGGTCAATGTCTCGGGCACGACCCGCCACTTCACCTCCACCTCGAGGGGTGCCTCATCGCGGGCGGCGTCCAGACTGTTTTGCATCAAATTGCCCAGGATCTTCTGCAGGGATTCCCGATGAGCCGCCACCGGAGGCAGGGCCCCGGCGGCAATGGTCACCCGGTGAGACGGTCCTTCGCCAGCTTCGCCCACTTCATAGGCACCGGTCACATCCTGAACGAGACTCAACAGGTCCACCACTTCGGTGTCCAACTCGCCCGGACGCCCCAATAGGCTGAATTCCGTGGCGATGCTGCGCAAGAGCTTCACCTGCTGCAGAACCCGCTCTACGGTATCGGGCACAATCTGATCCAACTGAGGGTGCTTATCCTGCCAGGCCTGGCTTAACAACTGCACCGACAGTTGGATCGGTGTCAGCGGGTTCTTGATTTCGTGGGCCACCTGGCGGGCCAACTCGGCATTGATGGCCATTTTTTTGGTCGTCAAAAACTCAGTGATGTCCTCGAAGACGAGCATCGTATCGGTGCGCTCGCCGGGCAATTCCAGGGGCGCCAAGGCCCCACGCACGGTGCGCCGGCCATCGTTGCTCACCAACTCGCCCGCCGCCCGGCCGCTGCCGTGGCCCAGATGCCGGAAATCCTGCATCATCTGCACGGCCCCGCGCTTTTCATCCACTTCAGGCCTGAAATCCGTAAGGATGTGCGCGCCCGAAGGGTTCAGCACCACCACTTGTTGGTCAGCGTCGATCACCGCCACACCGACAGTCACCCGCGCCAGCACTGTCGACAGGAACTGTTCGCGGGCCGCCAGATCATCCCGGGCGCTCTGCAACTCGCCTCGCATCGAGCCAAAGGCCTCGGCCAGGCGCCCCACCTCATCGCGGCCGGCCTCGGGCAGGGGCGCCTCGAAGTTTCCCTGGGCCAAAG
>JADGEP010000145.1 GCA_016744275.1 Candidatus Krumholzibacteriia bacterium
GTGTGGGTTTGGCCGTGTCCCACCTCAGAATGCCCGCCAACGGCGGCCGAAGCCCAATCCTGCAGCCGGATGGGAATCACCACGCCCACATAAGTGGTGCCATCTTCGCGCATCACAACCATGGGCGAATGGCGGGCGGCCTGCAGCAGGGCCTTGGCTTCGGTGGGCGTCAGATTGCTCAGCGTTTCATCCAGCATCAATGCACCCGTATCGCTGAAGACCATGGCGCCCTGGCGATCCGACAAGCCGGATGGCCGCTGCCCCACAACTCCACCACTCATCAGGTCATCGATGTATTCGCTGTCGACCAGGGACCAGGCTTTTTCCGTGAGCAAAGTGCGCAATTGGGCCACCGTGCGCACCAGGCCGCCACGGGTGCGGGATCTGGCCTCGGCCCGGACCCGCTCGTAACCCACCCGATCGACCGACATGCCCACCAGGACCAACAGCACCAATCCGAGCAGCAGATATCCGGCCAGAAAACGCTCTTGAAATCCGGGGCGCCAAGTGTGGCCGCTTTCACTGCCGACGCCCAGCAACCAGCGCCGCATCTGGACGACCACGTAAAACAGAAAGAACAGAACGAGATCCAGCAGCATCAGGCGGGAAATATCGAGCACGTTTTCGCGCCACTGCGAACGGCGCAGGCCCAAAAGAAAGCCTTCGCCCTGACTGCGGGCCACGTCTGGCGGCAGGGCCTGCCACATGCACAACCAATTGTCGCCGCCAGCGGTGATTTCGACCCAGGTCTTGTCGCCCTGGCGCAGGGCCGCCAATTCGCCATCGCTCTCGGGCTCGGGCACCCCCACTGCACCGGTATCCAGCCAGCCTTCGTCATCAGCCAAAAGCAGCATGACGGGCCGGTCCACCTCGGCTCGTGGTTGATACTGCCCCACTCCCGGAGCCATCTCGTTGATCAAGCCTCCGTGCAGGGTGTTGATGCGCCACGACCGGACCGGCAACTCAACCCGCAACCAGCCGCCCTGTCCCAGCCGAGCGGTTTCGGCAATCAGGACTTCCTCTTCGCCACCGGTGTAGCGGCGCCGCTCGGTGCGAAAGATCATGCCGCCTACGGTCTCCACCGGCAGGCCAGACATGTCGACCCAGGGTTCCCGCGCGCTCACCTCATAGAGCGTGGAATTCATGAAGCCCAGGGCAAAAAAGCTTTCTTCACGTTCATCCGCACCGATCAATTCCACCGAACAATTGTAGCCCAGATCACTCAGGGCCGAATCCTGATACAAACGCCAGGCGGCTTCGTCTTTCCACAAGTCCTGGCCGGCGCCTGAGGGCACCCGGGCGCTGTCACGGACCACCATTTCACCCAGCACACTGCCCAGCAGGAAACGCGACCAATCCGGATCCGCCTCAGTGACGCGCCCGGCCTTGGCCTGCAGCCAGGACCGTTCGGCTGCGTCATAGACTTCACGCAACGAAGCATAATTCCAGCACACCACCAGCAGCATGATCACCGGCCAGGCGAATCGCCGTAAAAACTGCGGGCGAGCCTTCAAGGCCGGCGCCAGGAACCAGAGGCCCATGGCCACCACCGCGGCCAGAACACGCCCGGACCACCACACATCCTGGCCACCCCAGGTCACCAGCAGCAGGGCTGTCACCCCGGCTAGAACACCGCCACCCAGCCACGCCGCAAGATTTTCACGGCTGGGCCACCGGGTGCCCGCCACCAGGCTGGTCACCAACGCCATCACCGAAAAAGCCAACAACAGCAGGACGACTTGCAGGCCCCAGAAGCTGAGAAAACCGAGGCTGATGCCCGTGCCAATCAGCCGGGGATTGGCATTTTCAGCCAGAAGGCGAGCCAGAAAAGCCAAGCCCAAGAGCGACCCGCCGCTGACCACACCCAATCCCAGACCACCCAGGAGGTCCTGTCCTAACAAGGGCCGGATGGCCTCCGGATCATCTGGCGCCACGGTGCCCGCCACCAGGCCGCGCCGTTGCAACAGGTACCAAACAGTCGCCGCCACCACCAGGGCGGTCAGCAACGCGTCGCCGGTCGAGGCGAACCACCCCATGCCAAATGGCGTCGCAAAATAGGCCGGATCTGCCAGGCTCAACCAGGAGTCGGGCACCGCCGGGAATTCCTGGTCGGGAAAGGCCATGCCCACCCATCGCAAGGCTTCGCCACCGGCCAACATTCCGCGTCCGGCCCATAGGGCCAGGACGCCGGCGCCGGCACCAAAGCAGAGGCGGGTCAGCCCCAACAGGGCCAATGCCCAGGCCAAAAGGGCTCCCATCAACAGACGGGCCTTGGTCACGCCCCGGCGGGCGGCAGCCGACTCCGGCCGCGCCAACAGATGGGCAAAGGGGCCCTTGTCCTGCGGGCCAAAACCCACTTGGCGGATCAATAGGCCCGAGTCGTCCATGGTCAGGGCCGGGTCATTGACTGGCCCAACGACCAACTCCACCCCGGGCGCCATTTCAGCGGTGCCCCCAGAGGTCAGCCGCAACTGAACTTCCAAATGGTATCCGGATTCCAGCAGGGTCATCTGGCGCAGGACCCAACCATCCCGGCCTTCGGTCAGGCGCCGCGACCACTGAGGTGCCGCCGGGGCGCCTTTGCGCAATCGTTCTCCATTCAGGGGCTCGACCAATCCCGTCCAGGCGATGCGGGTATTGCCTTGCCACAAGACCACGCCACTGGGCAGCCCACCGGCAGCCACGGGCCACACTTCGGGCATTTCATCCAACCAACGGAAATGGTCGCCCCCGCGTGCGGGCGCGCCACCACCAGCGTCCGTTTCGTTGTTTTCGGAATCCAGGTTTTGCTGCAATACCGGGCCCGCTTGCCGCCACCAGCTCTTCAGGGTGGGCTCCAACTCCGCAACCTGCGTGACCGATTGGTCCAGACTCGCGGAGTAGTCCGCCACCGTGGCCACGTCCTTGCTGCCCACCAGCAACATTGCCAATCCCAATCCCAACAGGCCGGCGGCGGCCAGCAGCGATAGGGCCCGCCAAAAAATCCGGGATCTGACATTGGTCGTGCGAGCACAGGGGGCGCCGGAGCGGTTGGCCAAAGCCAGAGCGAGGGTCAAACCGAGAGTCAGCAGCAGGAATAATCCGGGCAAAGGCAGGGTGGGCGCGTCGGGACCAACACCAGCGAAATACAGCAAAATTCCCTGTCCGCCAAGACAGAGAATTCCTACGAGCGGCAATGCCCGGACCCGCAGCCAGGTCATCCGATGGCCTCCTACCTGATCGTATTGATCTCCGCCAGCATCCATTGCTCGTCCTGTTGCACCAAAATGCAAACCAGTTTGACGACTTCAATGGTCTCGGAGTCGGGGCGGCGGCGTTTCCATGTCGCCATGCCGTGCACCCGCGCTCCGGCGGTCGCATCCTGCATCATTTCAAATTCGAACAAAAGCGTGCGGTGAGACTGAAAAAGATTGCGGAAAAAATAGAAAGCCTGGCTGGGGCTGTAGTTGCTGACCCGCTCGCCCGCCCGACTGTTGGTGACCCGCAGTCCATCTTCATGGATAAGATCGGCCAGTGCTTGCTCACTGCCATCTTCCCAGGCATGGGTGATGCGCCCAAAGACTTCTCGTGGAGCGTGGCTGTCGACCGCCTTATCGCGCACGAGTTTCGCCACCGCCTGCCCTGTCAGGCCCACCCCCAGCAATGCCATCAGCGCAAACAAAACAGCCCGGCGCCCAGCAATACGCCGGACATCGGACAGTTCGTTTTTTGCAGCATTACCAATGAACAAGTGTCTCCTCCAGGCTCAAGTCGGGGCTCCGGCAAGGGCCGGATTACGATTCAACATGGCAAAGCCCATGCCAAAGCCCATTTGGCCACGCCCTGGGTGATATTACCCTGAAACAGGCCCCTGACGCCAACCTGAAGACAAAAAAAACGATCAAATGCCGGCTCGAAAGCCAACCAAAGGGCACAATCGTGGCCAAAAAGGCGCACATTGGCGTTTTCCGGAGACACACCTGAACGGGCTTAAGCCAACACTTCCACCCGTTCCCGGTAGAATATGCCGCGGGCCTCAAGGCCTTTCAGCAGATAATCCACACAACCAAACTCGCCCCCCATGTACTCGGGTGGTGAAATGCCCTTGTGGGTGTACAAGCCCTCGTGGATCATGCGCGCCGCCATAGTCGCCGTGTAACCGGTGGTGCGGGCCATGGACGTGACCTGGTTTTCATGATCGTATCGGTCGAGCAAGTCGTAGACATAACGCAGGCGCTGGCCGTTCTTTTCGCCTTCGACGCAGATCTGCATGACAGTCAGATCTCCCTCGCCCTCCTGCAGCTTCCACATGGGGAAAAGCAATTTGGCCGTCATGTCCACCGGCCGGATCAACTGCCCGCCAATCTCAATCTCTTCGTCACCAAAAAATCCGCACTCGCGCAGCACCGCCATCTTGTCGATGTGGCCAGGATAGCGCAGCGTTTTTTCTTTCATATTGGGCGCGCCAATGGTTTGGCCCAATGTGCGCAAGCCATCGGTATTAAAAGCTTCCAATGTTCCCAGGTCGGGAAAGTCGATCAATTCGGCATCCGAAAGAGCCGGCCGGATGACGGGCTGGCCGTTTTCGACGTACCGTGCCGGCCGGGTGTACTCTTCGATGACGTCGATGGGAGAGAATACGGCCTTGTATTCCCAGGGCCATTGCCGCACTTCGGGCAGGCCTCCCACATGGACCAAGACACTGTCCACGGAGTCCAACTTGCGCGCCACCCGCCCGATCAGGGCGCTGCCCATGCCGGGAAAAACCCCGCAATCCATGATGGCGGTGACTCCCATTTCCTTGGCCAGTTCATCCAGGCCAAAGGGGTCTTCGGCAAAAAAGGCGATGTCCACCACGTTGCGGCCCGCCTTGATGATCGCTTCAAGAGTTCGGTAACCCATAAATCCCGGCACCGCATCGATGACCAGATCATAATCCCGCACCAATTCCGTCACATCCGCCGGCTGGGAAAGATCGGTGATGATGCCTTCTACGTTGGCCAGGCTTTTGAGCTCAAGCAGGGCGTCTTCGTCACGGTCTGCGACGGTGACCTGAAACCGGGAATCGGCGGCCAGATCGCGGGCCATCGGGCCGCCAACCAGGCCAGCGCCCAGGACAATAATGTTCATGAATACTCCTTAGGGAACACACTTTGAGAGGCAATTGTCGGTCACACCATGGGGCAAGTCAACCCTGTCATTCGATTTGCGCAAAAAGCTCACCGTAGGCCCATATTTGAGCGAATTGGCGCCCACGTGCGAGTGCTTTACTTATGTTTTTATACGCTATTTTACCTTTTAGGCCTTAAGTTTACTCATATCATGTCGATTATTTCCTTTATGAAACACTACCCCAAATCCCCAATCTTCTCCTGGCTTGCGCTGGCTCTATTGGCCCTGATGTTGGTCCCATCCGGCCCCCTGCAAGCGGAAGGTCTTCCCGCCGCGCACCAGAATCTGCGCTGCGATGCCTGCCACGTTGGTGGCGCCGCGCCGGACCCGGCTTCAGCCGCCATCACCCAGCAATGCCAGAGCTGCCACAGCCAGGCCCAACTCTCTTTTGCCACCGAAAGCCACCGGCGGGCAAAAAACTGCCTGGCGTGTCATTCATTCCACGCCCCGGATCAAATGATCGTGGCCAACAACCCCCAATTGCAGGTGCCTCTCAATAGCGTGGACTCTCCCAACTGCCGCAGCTGCCATAGCCCTGAGAGTCGCCTGGCCAACCTTTCACCGGCCCACCGCATCGCCGCGGACATCTACCACGCCGACGCCCAAAAACTGGTAGGCGCCAATCCTTCGCAGGCCTGTCTCAATTGCCACTCCAAGAGTTCAACTTCTGCCTGGCAACAGAAGACCGACGGCGCGGTGCTGGCTTTCAACGAACACGCCAGCCATCCTTACGGCATTGACGTGATTCCCGGAGCCGGCAATAGCAGCAACTGGATCGCCCGGGACATCGATCCACGTCTGCCGCTCTTTGACGGAAAAATGGAATGCCAAACCTGCCACCTGCTGACCGCAGGCACCGACGATCTGTTGCGGCCCTTCGAAGCCAAATATGATCTGTGCAAAGGGTGTCATCGCCAGTATGGCGACAAGACGGACCGAGCCCTTGTCGCGGGTATCACGCGCTAGCCAACCGTCCAGGCCCGCTATTGCTCACCATCGATATGGCATTTCCAACACAGGGGATCCTGGCCCGGGTCCAGGTACGGGTTGGCAATGGCATGGGAGCCCGAAACCGCGCCATCATCCACCAATTTGCTCACGTTGAAATCCCAACGTCCGGAAGCAGGCGCCGACGAGGCGTGGGCGCGGTGGCAACTCAGGCACATCAATTGACTGGTGGCGGTGGGGCCATTGAGGGAGCCGATCTGATTGGCGGCATCTTCAAAGGGCACGTCTGCCAGATAGGCCGTGGCGTAGAGGCCGCCGGCCGGATCCATGGTCCCATTGTACAGATTGTATTGCAGAATCTGTTCCGAATCGAAAGTGCCTTCGGTCGGGTGCTCGAAGGAGCTGCTATTGTCGTTGTGGTCATTCAAATAATCCGGATGACAATTGGCGCACCAAAGGCTCATGCCGCTCTGATAAGCAACGTGGTTGGCATTGCTCTCGGCCCCACCAAATTCGATATCCAAACCGACTGCCACGGGAGCCGGATAGCCAAAATTCCCACCGCTGCCCATGCGGGTGCCGGGGCCGCGCAAAAAGCGGTAGTTCGCATTGCCGTGGGGATCGTGACAGCTGGTGCACTTCAACTGGCTGGCCGGATAGTTGCCGCCCGGAGAATGAATCAAGGTGCCATCAGTGGCCAAACCGTGGGACGGGGCCCTCACGTTATGGCCCGCCGCATCGCCGGTGATGGGGTTACTGATGCCATCGGGCCCGTCGTTCAGGTTGTCCTCAAGCAGAAAAACAAAATTGCCCGGTCCCCGCTCCGCATCGGGCGCCAGCATATCTGCAGACATGACCGAACCACTGTCGGTGGCATGGCAACTGAGGCAGATGTCACTGGCCGGGCCACCGGCCAACAATGCTCGCCCGCCGCCACTTTGACCACTACCACTGCCGGATGAACTGTGCATCGAGTGACAGATGTTGCAGGATCCGACCCCACCGTCGTGCACACCGGCCCAGACCGCACCGCAAGGGGCCGTCAGCACCATCACCACCACACCAGAGAGCACGGCCTTCGGCAATGCTCGCCTGACTCCTCCCCACCAGGACACGATAACTCTACACCTCAACGTTTATGGCATTGGACGCACAATTCCATCTTGGGATTCAGGGGCAGATACTGATCAAAATTGGCCCCGTGCATCTGATGACAACTCAAGCATGTGACGGCTTCTTCGGTCCGCGGGTCAATCACCTCAGGCCCCACCGGATGGGTCACACTGTGGGCTTCGCTGTGGCAACGACCACATAACATTGTATCACGTTTTATGAGCAATTGCGAGTCGTCATTGCCGTGCGGAACGTGGCATTCGGTGCAATCAAATTCGGCATGGGTGGCCCACGCCGCCTTGTCTTCCTTGTCGTTGAAATGGCAACTCATGCAGAGTTGTCCTTGCCCCCGCAGCAGAAGGTTCTCTTCGTTGGAGGCGTGCGGATTATGGCACGCGAGGCAGGATTCATCCGCATCCAGGTTGTGGCGATGGGCCTTCTTCTGGAAGGTGCCCACTCCCCGGTGACAGCTCAGGCACAGGTCTTTTGAAGACTGCGTCAGGGCAAAGCCACCACCAGTGTCCAGGCCCTCGTGGCACTTGCCGCAATCATCGGCCGCAAAGGGCGCGTGTTGGTTGGCCCGCAAGAGGCCTTTTTCAGCCGAAGCGTGCGGGTCATGACAGGCGGTGCAGTCAGAGTCGGTGATTGAACGGCCGCCATGGGCCTGCACAAACTGGGCGTCCGCATCGTGACACGAAAAACAAAGGTCCGGCACTTTCGTGGACAGCAATCCCGCTTCATCGGCCCCGTGCACCGCGTGACAGGTCATGCACTCGGCATCAGCAACCGGCTCGTGCACCACGGCCTGTTCCATCCAGGTCGTGGTCGAGCTGTGGCATCCGGCGCAATTTTCGATCACGGTGGTTTTCAGCTGGTTGGGCTGGTCCGAACCGTGCGGATTGTGGCAGTGCACACAGTCGCCGTTGGCCACCGGTGGATGAGGCGCCGCAAACTGAGCCATCCCACCCATGTCATCGTGGCACGTCAGGCAAACCTTGCGGGTGCCGGCGTCCAACAGCCCCGAATGCTTGCTGGCGTGCGGGTTGTGACAACCGGCGCAGTCGCCATCGGCGTAGGCGGTGTGCACGTATTTGCCCACCGAAGAAATTTCCAGATCGCTGTGACATTCCAGGCAGATTCCTGGTTGGTCAACCGGGGCCAGTTCGGCGTAGGCGGGCATGGTCGCAGCCATCAAAACGATCATCAATACTATGATCTGCCATCTGATTCCCAGCATCACTGTCCTCCTCCATTGCTGTCGAGTCCCGGATGACAGGCATCGCAGGCCCGCCCCTGGAAGGGGTCGTGCTCGTTGGGGTGAATCAGGCCGGCAGTTTCGGACGCGTGCGCATCATGGCAACCACGGCAGTCCAGCGTGCTGCCCGCCTGGTTCAGGTGCGCCGCTAAGAATGACTCATCATCGCCATCGTGGCAATCCAGGCACAGGCCAGGCACATCGGCGGTCAACAGTGCCGTACTGCCGCTCCAATGCGGAGTGTGGCAGGTCATGCACTCGCCATCGGCGGCCGGTTCGTGGGTTTCCCCCGTAGCCAGGGATTCCCCCAGCTCCTTGTGGCAAGTGAAGCAGAGGTTGGCGGTTGACTCGGGCAACAACATGTCCATGGTTCCGCCGTGGGCCAGATGGCACCGCGAGCATTGGCCCGCCGCGACCGGCTGGTGCACACTGGCCACCGC
>JADGEP010000146.1 GCA_016744275.1 Candidatus Krumholzibacteriia bacterium
GCCGAGGCGTGGCCTTACCCCTCTTTTCAGCTGAGCAATTTTATCACATTTTATGCATCTAAGGGGATCTTTTTTGATCAATTCCCGCGTAAAAAGCGCCTCTGGTCTTCCAGAGGCGCTTTTGCGCAGTTGTCCAGATGTCGGCTTCTGGGGTCAGTTCAGCAGCATCGCGCCGCTCATTCCCGGCAATGTGATCTGCACATCGCCCCCGCGGAAGTCCATCTTGTCACCGGTCGCAAAGCTGGCGCCGGTGGCCCGTGGGAATGCATCCGGGCCCACGATCGCCTTGAGCACCAGCACCGCACCATCACCACAGAGAGCCTGCAAGTCCGCTTGGGCCACGGTGAAAGTCGCCGGCGTCGAGCCCGCATTGAACAACGACAGGGCCAATTTGCCATCCAGCTCGCGGGCCACAGCCAGGGCGCGGCCATCAGCCACCAGGGTCGTGAACGAACCTCGGCTCAGCACCGGCGTATCGCGCCGCAGGCGGGTGATTTTGCCGTAATAATCCCGCAACGCCTGACGCCTTGGGTCGCCTTCGTAACGCCAGTCCATGGGGCGCCGGCAATCCGGATCCTTGCCCCCCACCATGCCCACTTCATTGCCATACCAGATGTGCGGCATGCCCACGTACGACATGCTGAACATGGCGCCGAGCATCAGGCGCCGCACATCACCGGCGCTGGTCAAAAAGCGGATCGTATCGTGGCTGTCCATCAGATTCATCATCACGGCCACCGACTGGGGTGGGTATTGGAAACGGCCCGGGCTGAGGCGGGCGTCGAAGGTCGCCGCGTCGATGCTGCCCTTGCCGAAGAAGTCCATCACCGGATCGCGGAAGAATTTGTAATTCATGGTCGAGTCAAAACAATTGGGGCTGACCCAGCGGCCGGCATTGCCCCAGATTTCTCCCACCAGCCAGACGTCGTCCTTGATCGAATCGCAGCGCTCGCGGAACAGCTTCCAGAACCAGAACGGCACTTCGTTGGGCACATCGAGGCGGAAGCCGTCGATGTCGTATTCACCCAGCCACACATCAGCGGTTTTGAGGGCGTATTCCACCACCGCCATGTTAGGCGTGGCGTCCTTGATGTCGTCGATGTTGTTCTCGTCGGCGTTGCTCAGTTTCAGGTCAAAATTCAGGTTCGGGTGCAAGCCAAAACCCCACCAGCAATCGTAATAGTCGCTGGCATTAAATTCCCGGGCCGCAGGCAGGGGCCATTTGTGGAATTCGTACCAGTTGTAGTACTCGCTCTGGGGCCCGTTTTCGACCGCATCGCGGAAGGCAAAATGCCAATTGCCGGTGTGGTTAAAAGCCATATCAACCACGACCCGGATGCCGTGGTCATGGCAATCCTTGACGAAGTCCTTGAATTCTTCGCGCGTGCCAAAATGCGGATCGATCTCCAGATAATCCACCGGATCGTATTTGTGGTTGCTCATGCCCTGGTTCAACGGATTGAAGTAGATCACCGTGATGCCCAGGTCGTTCAGGTAATCCAGCTTGCCCCGGATGCCCGCAATGTCGCCGCCATAGAAGCTGTAGTAATCCGGCTTGCCATCGGTGCGGTAGGGGCTGCGCACCAGACCGCCCACGTCGTACCAGTCGTCGACCATATGAAAGTACTCGCCATTGGTCTTGCCGCTGGCCGGCAACTTGTTGGCGCCTTCGTACATTTTTTCGGTGAAATCCGGGTCGTTGCCCTCGTCACCGTTGGCGAATCGTTCCGGGAAAATCTGGTAGATGATCCCGTCTTTGGCCCATTCGGGCGTGAAGAAGGTGGGGAAGTTTTCCGCATTGTACACGAATCGCGGGGCCTCGGCAGAGGCCACCATGCCCCGGGTTCCCATGTACTCGGTGACCCCGGCGTCGCGGTAGGCGATCACGAAAGCCAATTCGTCTGCGGCGTCGTCCAGGTTCAACGTGGTCCGGTAATACTGGTAGGAAGCATCCCGCTCCACTTCCTGCAGCGCCACTTCCTGGTCGCCACCTCCGCCGATGCTGAAGATCACCGACACGGCTTCCACATCACCCAAATGGGCTTTGGCTGTGATGGCCACTGCGGTCGGGCTCAGCGGGTTGCAGGTCGAGTAGTCAAAGACCGGTTCGAGATCGTCACTGTAGATGACGCCATCGCCAATTCCGATTTCGATGGTCGAAAAACTGCCATCGACCGTGAGTAGGGAATTCTGACCGCCAAAACCATCCTCGGCGGTGTCCGGATTGTTCGCGTCAGCCTGCCAGTTGCCATCCACGACAAATTTGTACTGATAAGACCCTTCTGCCAGCAACAGGCTCACCGTGTAGGTGCCGTCGTTGTCCGCGTCGGTCATTTTGGTTTTGGCGTCGTTCCAGTCGTTGAAACTGCCGGCCAGGAACACCGCACCCACGCCCGAAATCACCGGCGTGTAACGGAATTCCACTGAGCGCAATTCTCCCGAACCGGAGGGAGCCGCGACCGCTGCAGTTCCCGTCGCAGCGGCGCCACCAACAGCCGAGGCGCTGATGTTATCTTTGCCAGCCGGCACATGCACGCTGGAGTTTTGTCCACCAAAGCCGTCCTCAGTGGTATTGGGATTGTTGGGATCCTGGGTCCAACTGCCATCCACCACGAATTTGTAGGCATAGTCGCCCGGATCCAGATTCACAACCAGCGACCAGACGCCATCCGTATTGGTCATCAAGTCGGCGGAATCGCTCCAGCTATTCATTTCTCCGGCGAGATAGACGCCCGCAGCCCCTGCCGCCTCGTGGGTGAAGGTCACCGCAACCTGGCCTGCCGCGCCTGAGGTGGACGCCGCCGTCGGTGCCGCTGTCGTTGCGGCGACCGCGCCCGCAGCCAGTGCCGCACCGGCGTCCATCTTCTCCACGCCCGCAGCTACGGTCACCAGCGAGTTTGAACCGCCAAAACCGTCGTCCGAAACGTTGGTATTGTTGGGATCGGCCAACCAATTGCCATCGACCACGAATTTGTACTGGTACGAGCCTTCGGGCAGATCCAGCGCCAGACTCCAGACGCCATCCTGATTGGTAAGGGGCGTGGCCGTATCGCTCCAATTGTTGAATTCGCCCGCCAGGAAAACCGCGGCCGCACCGGGTGCTTCGTGACTGAAGGTGACCAGCGCCGCGCCGGCCGGAATCGCACTCAGTGAAATGGCGATCAAGGCAACCAACAACGGCAGATGGCGAAGGATCCTCTGGGACATGGTCCTCACTCCTCGGGCAATCGGGTGAAATTCACATTGAGATGGAAACGGCATAGTACCAGAGTCTCACCAACATGCAACCCGTCCAGCGGGTTCCTGTTCAAGGCTGATTTTTTGTGGTATAATAAGGACAATATTCCCCGCTGCGCACTCTGGTCCCGTCAATTGCAGGAGCCTCCATGTCCGTCTCTTTCGCCCCCTCTTTTCGCCGCATCGGGGCCACCCTGCTGTTTGGCGTGATGATCAGCCTGACCGCCTGCTCTGAAGCGCCCCCCTCGATGGCTCCCGAAGTCGAGGCTGAGGACGGATTCAACAAGGTGCGCACCGACACCTTCATCCTGGTCGCCCCGGGCCTCGATTCGGTCCACGTGGCCGGCACCGCCAATGGCTGGAACAACAATGACCCGGCCTGGGCCCTGACCCTGCAGCCGGACAATATGACCTGGCAACTGATCAAGGAAGTGCCCGACGGGCTGGCGTATTTCAAGTTCGTGATGCGCAAAGGCGCCCTGCTCGAATGGGTCACCGACCCGCGGGCCACCGAAGTGATTCCGGACGGCATCCACGGTGATCCGGGCTACTGGAATTCCCTGAAGGGTCGCACCTTCAATACGCCGGCCGCCCTGAGTCAGCCCATCGATCGTTCGCGGCTCGTGATTTACGAACTGAGCCTCAATGATTTTTCCGCGACTGGATCCTTCGCCGGCGCCTTGGCCGGATTGACTGCCTCGGCGGATCTGGCTGATCTGGGTGTGAACGCCATCGAACTGATGCCAGCCACCGCCCCCTCTTACAACGGTTGGGGCTACGACCCCGTGCTGCAGTTTGCTCCCAGTCCTCATTTTGGCACACCCGTCACTTTTGCCGCTCTGGTCGAGGCGGCCCACGCCCAGGGCATGGCCGTCATCCTCGATGTCGTGATCAACCACATGGCCGGCAGCGCGCCCTTGCGGCAGATCGACACCTTCACCGGCGTCAACACCTTCACCACCACCGAAAGCAACCCGTGGGGCTTGGTCGAACTGAACTGGACCAACCCTTACCTGAAAGAGCACATCCTCGAATCGCTCTCCCATTGGGTGACGGCCTACAACGTGGATGGCTTCCGCTTCGACTACATCGGCGGCGAACCCTACAGCACCTGGATCTGGCTGCGCACGGAACTGTTGGCGCGGCATCCGGACTTGTTGTTGATCGGCGAAGATTTCAACTATCCGGCCAACTCGGTCACCTTTGGATATGGCGCCCAATGGGGCGGCAACCACACCGACAACTGGGGCGGACCGGCGGGCAACAGCGGCAACAATTTCTGCCAGGTGCTGGCCACGGCGTTGAATCACAATGGATTTGCCTGGCGCGGCCAGCTCTCGCCTTCCATTGGCGCCTTTGGCTCGGTCTATAACAACATGTGGGCCCTGGCCAATGTCATTTCGCCCAACAGCAACTATGCTGGCGGCGCTCCGGGCGATGGCTTCAGTGATGTGAAATTTCTGGAGAGCCACGACGAGAACCGGGTGGTGTGGTCAGTCGATGCTTTGGGTTCAACCGCAGCCCAGGGCCAGGGTGGACTGCAAAGGGCCAAACTGGGCGCCGTGATCAGCCTGACCAGTGTGGGCATTCCCATGCTTTACAACGGCCAGGAAATCGGCGCGGGCGAATACCGGCCCGAAGGCACTTCGATCCAGAAAATCAATTGGGCCGCCGGTGATCAGGCTCTGCGCCGCACTTACAAGTTTCTGATCGACAAGCGCTTGAATCTGCCGGCGTTGGCGACTGAAAACATCGCTTTCCAATGGCGACCCAACAACACCGACAATTCCGAGTTCACCCTGGTCTACAGTCGGGGCACCACGGCGGTATCGTCCCAACACGAAGTCCTGGTTGCGGCAAACTTTGACAGTGTGGGTCATACTTGGGATCTCTCCTTTCCCACAGTGGGCGCCTGGGTGAAATTTGACGCCCTCAATGGCTATCTGGAGCCTGTCTTCATCTCCACGACGGCACAGACGGTGACTGTGCCCGGTGGCTCGGCCTTGGTCTGGTTCAAGGCCGACGGCAGCACCGGTGTGCCCCTGACTCCTCCCCTGACACCTGGAGGCTGATATTCGTCAGCTTCCATCTGGCTGAAATCCCTGTTCTGTGATAGCCTGCACCGCTATCGAACCGGGATTTTTTGTGTGAAACGGGGAAACGCCTTGGCACTGGTCAAATTGGCAAAAGTCAGCAAAGTCTATCCGGGAAATGTGCGGGCTGTCGCTCCCATGGACCTGGAGATTGCCCACGGGGAATTCACCGTTCTGGTGGGACCGTCTGGTTGCGGAAAATCCACGACCCTACGCATGATCGCCGGCCTTGAGGAAATCACCGAAGGGGACATATCCATTGGTGACCGCATCGTCAATGACGTCGAGCCGCGTGATCGCGACATCGCCATGGTTTTTCAAAGCTACGCCCTGTACCCCCACATGACCGTCGGGGACAACATGGGTTTTGGCCTGCGCATGCGGAAGCACCCCAAAGAGGAAATCACAAAACGGGTTGGTGAGGCCGCCCGCGTGCTGGGTATTGAAGAACTGTTGCAACGCAAACCCCGCGCCCTCAGTGGCGGACAGCGCCAACGCGTGGCCCTCGGACGGGCCATTGTGCGCAATCCCGAAGTGTTTCTCTTCGACGAACCGCTGAGCAACCTGGACGCCAAAATGCGGGTCCAGATGCGCACCGAAATTGCCCGGCTGCACCACCGCCTGGGCGCCACCATGATCTACGTCACCCACGATCAGACCGAAGCGATGACTCTGGGGCAACGCATCGTCGTGATGAAGGACGGTTTTGTGCAACAAGTGGCCCCACCATTGGATTTGTACGAGCGGCCGGCCAACCGCTTCGTGGGCGGATTTATAGGCTCGCCGGCCATGAATTTCCTGCCCGGGCATTTGATCCAGCAGGATGGCCTGAGGCTGGTCTGCGCCGACGGTCAGACGACATGCGAATTGCCCGCTGGGTTCGAGCCGCCCGCCCAAACCGTGGGCCCCAAGCTGGTGCTGGGCATCCGGCCCGAACACGTGAGTGTGGGTGGAAGCAACCCCAGCGCGGCCACGGAGCTACAAGTGCTCGAGTCGTTGGGCAATGAAACGCTGGCCTACTTCCAGGTCGCGGGCCAAAGCGTGACCGCGCGCTGCCCCGGCCAACTGACAGCCGGCATTGACGAAAAATTGAACCTGAGTTTTGCCGCCGAGCATATTCACCTTTTTGGTGCCGATGAAGAAGGCGCCAACCTGCTGCACGAAGGATAGAGCCCGATGAAGAAACTGCTGCTGTGTGGTGCCGCTGTGTGGTTGGGTGGTATGGCCTCAGCGCTGGCAATCACCCCCGATCCAGCCCCTAAACTGGCCGAAATGGCCATCACCGTGACGGCCGACCATCCCCGCGAATTCATTTTCAGCGACAAGGGTGCCGCTCACTTGGCCGGCGAGGCCGTCGGCGCCAATACCCGCAGCTACCACGGTTTCTACATCGCCATGCACGAAGTGGTCGACAGTTGGTCGTTGCGCCTGGAAGACGGCACGGTGCTGAGTGCAGCCACCGCCTACGAAGCGGACATCACCCCGGACCGCATGGTGCGCCGCCACCGCTTGGCCACAGGTGAAGTGGTGAAAGAATCGGTCGAGATTTTTGACAACGAAAACGGCTTCAAAGTTGCCTACGAGGGCGTGCCCGCCGGTGCCTTCGCCTTCCAACCCCAATTTGACCTGCGCTTTCTCTGGAAAGTGGGCCGGCCCGCCTACGAGGTGAAGTGGAACAACGGCACCTTGCTGGCCTGCCGTGAAGATGCGCTGAACCAGGCGCCGGATCCTGACCATCCGGCCTGGGTGGCGGTGGCCGTGGCCGGAGCCGATGGATTCGAACCCGTGGGCCGACATGTCGACACCGTGTACCCCAAAGGGGCCGCGCGCACCGCCATGGACCGCACCTCACCTTATTTGCCAGGCGATATCACGGGACGCATTCCGGCCCGCGTACCGGTTGGGCGGGTTGAAGCCTACTTCGGCGCTGATGTGTCGGCTGCAGCGGCCGAGATCCGGGCCAGGCGCCTGCGCAGCGAACAGTTTGCCCTGCGTGCGGCCCGTCAGGAGCGGCTGCAAAAGCTCATCGACGACAGTGCTGTGCTCACGGGCGTGCCCCAGGATGACCTGGCCCTGGCCTGGGCCCGGGTCTCACTGGACAACCTGATCATGAACCAGCGCGGGCCCGGAATTTACGCCGGATTTTACTGGTTCACCACCTACTGGGGCCGCGATACTTTCATCACCTTGCCGGGGGCGAGCATCGTCAGTGGTGATTTTGAAACCGCTGCAGTGCTGCTGCGCTCATTCGCCGAATTCCAGGACCGCGACCCGGCCAGCAAACGCCAGGGAAGGGTGCCCAATTTTGTCACCGTCAATCAAACTCAATACGCCAGCATCGACGGCACCTGGTGGTTCGTGCGTGCCCTGGACGAGCTTTGGCGGCAATCGGGCCAAGACGATTTTGCGGCCGAAATGGCCCCTGTGGTCTACCGCGCCGTCGATGGCGCCCTGGCCCACGCGGTGGATGAACAGGGTTTTCTGAAGCATGGCGACGGCGAAACCTGGATGGATGGCGGCGGCGAAGAACACCCCTATTCTCCGCGAGGCAACCGCGGCGTCGAGGTGCAGGCCCTGTGGCACCGTGGCCTGTTGACGGCCGCCCGACTGGCCGCGCGATTCCCTGAAATCCCCGGCGCCCGCACGGACTACGCCGCTCGGGCCGACAACCTGGCCCGGGCCTTTCACGAGGAGTTCTGGTCGCAAGGCCAATTGGTCGACCACCTGAATGTCGACGGCAGTCAGGACCGACAAATCCGGCCCAACACCTTGTTGGCCGTGCTCTCATCGCCAACCCTTTTTGATGCGGAACAACGGCAGGCGATCACGGCCTTGGCGGGCCGCGAACTGGTCATGCCCTGGGGTGTTTTGTCGCTGGATGCGAAGGATCCCAACTTTCATCCCCGGCACTTGAATTTGGATGAATACTATTATGATGAGGCCTACCACAACGGCGACTTGTGGCTGTGGTTGTCCGGGGCCTATGTGTCGGCCCTGAATGATCCGACCGAGGGCTTTGGCCAAACCCGCATGCTGCTCGACGAAGTTCTGACCGACGGCGCGGTGGGCACGATCCAGGAAATTCGGGATGGCGCCGAAGCCGCCAGTAACGACGAATTTGGCGGCGCCACCAGTCAGGCCTGGTCCCTGGCCGAGTTGCTGCGCAATGTCGTTCAGGACTATGCCGGCCTGCGGGTCGACCTGACCGCCGACCCGCCACTGATCACCATCAAGCCCGCCGTGCCCGGCGATTGGCCACAGATGGCGGTGCGCACGAAGATCGGCGACCACGAATGCCTGATCAAGCCGGGCGATGCCAGTGATATGGGTCCCGGCATTTGGTTCCGCTCTGATGTGCCCCAAAACTGGCGATTCCGCTGGCTTGATCGCGCCGGCAACGCGTCCGGAGGATTCCTCACGGCCATGGACAACGCCCCCGAAGGGTGGCAAAGCCGCGTTGTTTGGCAGTAGCGGCCTTGCGGGGACATCCGCATCGTCGCCCACTAAATGATTTTGAAAATAGTGTAAAACAAGTTGAGATAATAATAGATAACAATAAAAAAGAGTTAGAAG
>JADGEP010000147.1 GCA_016744275.1 Candidatus Krumholzibacteriia bacterium
GATATCGTCAACCGAGCCGGAATGAAAGCCATCCGGCAAGTGATAATCTCCGATAACCCCCAGCAAGGTCAGGACCCATGGCGGACTTCCAAGGCGTCGACTTCTACCAGTTCTCCCGCAACCTCAGCGACGAAGAACGCGGCGTGCGCGACACGGTGCGGCAGTTTGTCGACCGCCGTTTTCTGCCGCTGGTGCGCGAGCACTTCAAGGCCGGCACTTTTCCCACCGAATTGATCCCTGAGATGGGCGCGATGGGTCTGCTGGGATCAAGCATTCAGGGGCCCGGCTGTCCCGGATTGAGCGGCACCACCTACGGCCTGATCTGCGAAGAACTCGAACGCGGCGACAGCGGTTTGCGCAGTTTCGCGTCGGTGCAGGGCAGCTTGGTCATGTGGCCCATTGCCACCTATGGCAGCGAAGAACAGAAAGAGCGCTGGTTGCCTGAGTTGGCCGCGGGTCGCAAGATTGGCTGCTTTGGCCTCACCGAAGCCAACCACGGCTCAGACCCCGGCGGCATGGAAACCCACGCCCGGCGCGACGGCGATGACTGGATTCTGAACGGCAGCAAACTGTGGATCACCAACGCGAATATGGCCGATGTGGCAGTCGTCTGGGCCCGCACCCCTGAAGGTGTTTCGGGCTTTCTGGTCGAACGCGGCATGGCCGGTTTCACGACCAATACCATCCACGGCAAATTCAGTCTGCGAGCCAGTGATACCGGCGAGTTGGTCTTCGATGATGTGCGCGTGCCCGAGAGCAACCGCTTGCCTGAGGCCAAGGGATTAAAAGCCCCGCTGGGTTGCTTGAATCAGGCCCGATATGGCATTGCCTGGGGCGTCATCGGCGCCGCCGCCGATTGCTACGACACCGCCCTGCGCTACGCCGGTGAACGCGAACAATTCGGCAAGCCCATCGCCTCGTTCCAACTCGTGCAGCAAAAACTGGTGCATATGTTGACTGAAATCACCAAGGCTCAGGGGCTGGCTTTGCAGATGGGCAGGCTGAAAGACGACGGCATCAATCCCACGCCTATCGTTTCAATGGCCAAGCGCAACAACGTGGCCATGGCCCTGGATTGTGCCCGCACAGCGCGCGACATATTGGGCGCCGCCGGCGTCACCGACGAGTTTTCGCCAGGACGCCACATGGCCAATCTGGAATCGGTCATCACCTATGAAGGCACCCACGATATCCACACTTTGATTGTGGGCGCTGAAATCACCGGGCTGCCGGCGTTTCGTTGATGATTGAGGAAGCCCCATGAAGCCGTTGGTGTACCTGTCTGGATACCCGGACAACCTCGTCAACCAGATCCAACAGATGCTCGACACAGGTCGTCTAGGAGATTGGCTTTTGGCCAAACATCCGGCGTGTCATCAGGTGCGCAATGAAAAGGCTCTTTACGCTTATGCGATGGACCTCAAGAACCGTCACCTGCGGAATGCTCCCAGGCTCAACAAAGTTGTTTACGACCCCAAGATCCACGCGATCGAAAACGCGTTGGGCCAACACGCCAAAATTTCCCGCGTGCAGGGCAATAAACTGAAAGCCAAAAATGAGATCCGCGTGGCCACCGTTTTTCGGCAGGCTCCCCAGGCATTTCTCGACATGATCTTGATCCACGAGTTGGCCCACTTCAAAGAGTCGGCGCACAACAAGGCCTTCTACCAGCTCTGCCGCCACATGAATCCGGACTACCACCAGATGGAGTTTGATCTGCGGGTTTATCTGACCTACCTCGAATGCGTCGGCGAGTTGTACAGCTCCGATTGAACAACCTGTGTCCGTTTCGACACACACGGACGTGTTGCCGTGGACACACATTCCACCGCCCCTGCCAATCGCTTTCTAACTTATTATACAACTATCATTTACACCATCGACTGGCTTCCTTCTTTCGGCCGCATTCTTGCAATTTGTGGCCCATTGGCAGCCTTCCCTATCCGAACAGGAGCAAGATATGCGTCACTTGATGGTTCTGATCACACTGTTATTGTTTGCCGGATGCGCGTCCACCGGATCTTATGGCCCACCGCCCCACGCCAACCGCCTGCATAATCCGCAGCAGCCACTTTTTGCCGCCGATGCCGCCCAAATCACGGACACCGAAATTTCGCGCATCCTCGATACGAGCATTGAACTGCCACCGACATTTCGCATCGGCATCGTCTACCTCGACCACGAACGCGAAACGGACGGACGCCTCTACCGCATCACCAACCATTCGGAGATGCCGCTGGTGAGCGAGGCTTTTGTAGAGGTGCAACAGAACGAACGGGTCTACGATATTTCCTATTTGCCCCAATTACTGATGCCCACCGAACTGTCAGCCGGCACCATGCGCGCGGCGGCCGCTCGCTATCAAGCCGATTGGGTGCTCGTTTTTCAGACCCGCACCTCCATCCTGACCAAGACTCCGTTTTTGGGCGAACACCAGTCGCGTGCTTTCTGTGCAGCCGAGTGTATGGTGGTCGATGTGCGCACGGGACTGATCGCATTTTCAGCGCAGTCGCGCGTATCACTGACCGAAAAAAAGGGCGATGAAGAATGGACGCTCGAAGAAACCAACAGTGTCGTGGAGCAAGCCGCCATTGAAGAGGCCATGGGTTTGAATATGGAAAAATTGCTCGCCTATTTGAACCAAGCCAAGGCCGGCACCAGCCTGATCGGGCATTCCTGATTTGAAAACGTTTTTTCTTTCAATGATTCATCTGCGCCCTTATGATCAAAGGGCGCATTTATTTTGGGGGATCAATCAAGGTTAAGATCATGAAAATCATCAGTGTTGTATTTGTTTTGGTTCTGCTCACTTTCAGTTCCGTCTGTTTTGGCGCCGGCGCCATCAACATGTCATTCAATACGTCGGCACGGTTCGACGCCATGGGCGGTGCTGGTGTGGCCGCGCCCTGGGGCACGGACACCAACCACTGGGCCAATCCCGCTTTGCTGGCTTTTCGTCCCGGCTTGAATTACTTGAAGTTTCGTTCCGAGTTGGCCGCTGGCCTGGCAGACGACATCGTCATCACCAACGAAGAGCTCACCCTGGGCAACTATGGCGTGACTTTTTTGCTCGCCCGAGGGCCCGTCGAGGGCAACTACCTTGACCTCGGCACGCAAAGAGGCACGGATGAAAACGGTGTGCCCACCGGCACCTTCAATCCCCACATGCAAACCGAATCGTGGGGCGTGGGAGTTGACGTGGTGCGCTTGTTGGACCACATGCACAACCACGGCGACAAAAGTTGGTCGCGCTACGCCACGTTTGCCCTGGGATTCACGCGCCACAGCTTTGAAGATGAATTGGCACCGGACAACGCGCTGCAGGACCGCATAGGTGGTTCCGCTTCGGGCACGTCCTCCGACAAGGGATTCGTCCTGCGGGTCACACCGGTGCGCATCGACGATCCGGCCGGTTGGAACAACAACGGGTTTATCGGCCTGACGGCAGGCGCCGCCTTTGGCTACAGCTTGAAGAGCGACACCGACGAATTCATCGTGCATGTGGATTCCGACCAGGGCGACCCTTTTCCCCGAGCCTACGTCAAAGGTTGGTCGGTACACCTGTCCCTGCCGCTGGCCCCCAATTTTCGCGACCGCCCTACCACTGGCCTGGAACGCCTGATCACCCACGCGATCGATCCCTTTTTCTCTTTCACTTTTTCAGAGCAATTGATCGAACCAGGCTACCTGTGGGACCCAGACCAAGGCAGCTACATTTATGAACACGACACCTCCGGCGTGCGCAAAGAATCGGGCGATGGGTGGGAAATTGGTGTGGCCAACATCTTCTTCCTGAGGCGCGGCCACGTGGAAGCAGAATACGGGCAAATCGACGGCAATACCGCCGGCTGGGGAATCAATCTGCAGGCGGGAAAAATGGGCGGCTTTCGCTACGACCATGCCCGGGTGCCGCAAGCCACCGGCTTGCCTGACGTGACCCGCGATGGATGGTCAATCTGGGTGTGTCCGCGGGAAATTTTCAACTGATCGGCGCCCCTAGGCGGCCCACCCACGCGGCGTCAACAAGACCAGCGCCGACACCAACAATCCGGGGAAGATGCCCTCGACACCGAGCCAGGGCCCACCGCTGCCCAACCATAGCCACGCCACCGAAACGCCGCCGGCCAGGCCCATGGACCAGACCACGCGCCGGCCGGGCACTTTGCGCCCAAATTGCGCCAGCAACATCGGCAAAAACAGCACCGGCGTGCCCACCGAACCCAGGGCCTTCCACAGTTGAATCACCGATCCGGATATCAGAGCCAACGCAATCGCCACCACGGCCGTGGCCAGCAAGCTCCAGCGAATCACCGCCAGGCTCTGTTCTTCGGCGATGGCATCGTGAGCTCCAGCGCGCCAGCGACCAATCAAATCCCGGCCCAAAGTTACCGAACAAATGAAGGCGTAGCTGTCGATGGTCGACATGATCGTGGCCAACATACCGACCATGAACAGACCCTGCAAAAGCGGTGGCAGCACGTGGGCCGCCAGGGCGGGAAAGGCCTGCACGGGGTCGGCCAGATCCGGCAACAAGACCCGCGCATACAAGCCCGCGGTGGTGGTCAGGAAATCAAAGACGATCCAAAACCCGATGGCGACGAAGATGCCGCGCCGGGCGGTGTCTTCGGATTGGGCGGCGTAACAGCGTTGGTAAAACGCTGGCTCCACCAACGTGCTCAGAGCAATGACATACCACACAGCGATTGCCTGCCAACCGAGGCCGCCGTCCCATCGCAAATGCCCTTCGGGCAATCCGGCCTGCAGGAATGACCAGCCTCCGAATTTTGACACGCACACCGGCACCAGCACCAAAAAGCCGGCGAACATCAGCACGAACTGCACCATGTCGGTGGCCACCACGGCGCGCAGACCGCCGCGAAATACGTAGCTGATCGACAGAATGGTGCCCACGACAACACCCACCCACACCGGCCATCCGGTGGCAAAATTCACCAATACGCCCAGCATCAATACGTAGGCCGCCGGGGCCGTCATCACGAACAGCACGCCGGCACCGGCCAATGCCGCTGGGCGACCGTAGTGCTGTTGCAGCATATCCGGCACCGTCAGCATTTCGCTGCGCCGGGCGCGGCGGGCCAGAAAAACAGCAAACAATCCGGCGTACAAATAATACGGCACGCCAAAGACCAACCAGTTACTCACGCCATACTGCCAGGTGTATTCGCCCACGCCCAGGATGCCGCCGTACCAGGTTGTGACGAGTGAGGCGGTGAATGCCGGCAGGGTCAGGCGTCGGCCGGCAACGATGTAGTCCACCGCTCCGGTGACCGAGCCCCGAAAAAGACGCAGGATGATGAAGAGCAGAAAGGCCAGATAGATCAGGCCCACCAGGGAAGTGGCGGCAGGTGCAGAGGCCACTTTAGTCGCTTTCCGGAATGCCCTCGATATACTCGGGGCCTTCTTCGCGGTCGACCGAGACGAGCAGAGTACCCTTGCCCACCGATATCAGCAACGGGCTCATGGTGACGTGATTGCCAATGGTGGCCATGCCGCCGGCTGCCAGGGTTTCTCCCAGAAGCGGAAACTCGGCGCCTTCGATCGTCACGTTGGTGACCGTGCCTGCCAAAGGCATCACCGAAAATTTGCAGCCAGGTTGCAGGTCCCAGGAAACCTGTGAATCTGGCGCCAAACGCACAGTGTCCGCATGGTGCCCGGCAATACAAATCGAAAGACGATCAGCGAAACGTTCCAACAGATGAACATTGAACAGCGTGTGGTCCAGGCGCCAACCGGTGGCCCCCAAGAGCACGACTTCTTCGTACCCTTCGTCGGCCAGATAGAGCAGGGCCTTTTCGCTGTCTGTGGTGTGCTGATCAACGACCTGCAGGAAGCGTGGGCCATCGCGGCCATCAAGCACCCTTCCGGACAAGGAATCAAAATCACCGATCACCACATCGGGTGTGCGCGGCAGATTTTGGTAGGGATGACCCGCGCCATCGGTGCAGACAAACAACTCGGCGCCCGTCAGCCAGTAGGCCAACAATTCCAGGGGTGGTGGCGGGCCGTCACAGAGGACAACGGCCCGCAATCCCTTCTTGCAAAAAATCGGGCAGGACGCGCCGCCCGTTTCCGGTTCGTAGCTGTTCATCAAAAGGTGTGGTCCACTCCAAGGACGAAGTTGCGCCCCGCAGCCGGGGTGTAATGGTTCTCACCCGAATAGTATCCCCATGTTTCGTACTCGGTGTCACCAACATTTCTTACATGAAGGAAAGCCGTAGTGCCTTCGAAGGTCTCCAGGCCCACGGCTCCCAGGTCCATCCACAGCGAAAGGTCCAGGCTGGTCCAGGAGCGAATCACCCGTTCATCCTGGCCTGTATTGTCCAGATGCTGTTTGCCGGTATTGCGCAACCGGATGCGAGTGCGCACGCCCGGGTTCCACTTTGTTTCCAGATTGGCCATGACCAAATGCTCAGGAAACAGCGCGATGGGGTTGCCCGAAAGGTCGGCGACCGAGCCATCCCAATCATGAAAGATGAAGGTTTCGAATTTGTCCCAGCTCTTGGAAGCCGCCAACGAAACCGTATTGATGGGGTCCAGTTTGGCCCGGAAGTCCAGCTCCAAGCCCCGGTGCAGCGTGCTTTCGGCATTGCCACGGATGCTGCTGCCGTCGTCGTTCACGCCGCCATAGGGCACGATTTCGTCGGTAAACTCCATCCAATAGCCGCCAAAGTTGAAGGCGACCGTGGGGTTCTGCCACGAGAAGCCGGCTTCGTAGTCCAGCACCCGTTCTTCCTTCACGTGAGGGTCGGTCCAATCGACAAAGGACACCGTTCCGTCGGCCTTGAGCACATTCCGGCTGGTGGCGAACAAAGGCGTCACGCCCAGGTCATCGCCTCCCTGCCAGGTGTCGAACAGCTCGCCGTCGGTGGGCTCGCGGTGATTCACGCCCACTGAGCCGTACAGTTTCAAGGACCCGCCACCAACTGCTCCCGGAGCCTGCCAATTCACCGCGCCCTTGGGGTTGAAGAAGTCGTAGTCCGCAGTGTAGGCATTCCGTTGTTCACCAAAAAAATTGCCCACCTCTTTCTGCTTGAACTTGTACTCCTTGTGCTGGTAGTGCAGATCTGCCGTGAGGGTCAGTCCCCCACCCACGTGCCACCTCTCGTTGGCATACAGCGAGTACTGGTTTTTGTCGCCGGTGTACTGGTGGTACTTGAAGCCATCCACAAAATCATCCGGCCCAAAGCCTTCGACTCCCAGCACGTTGCCCCAATGGTCAGAGTGGAAGGTGTACCAATCGCCACCAATCAACAGCCGACCGTTGCCCTGATTCCAATTCAGGTGAGGCACCCAACCGGTGTGCTCCTTGCGCACCCATTTGCGGCGCACGACATCCAGCTCATCGTCAACCTCGACATCCGGCAGCGAATCCAGGGCGTAGTCGCCGGCCCGGCGGTCGCCCTTGAAGTTTTCGTAAAAACCTTCGCCCTTGATGTGATACAGGCGATTGGTCAACTCGACCTTGTCCGACAAGAACCAGGTGTTGTGAAGTTCGTAATGCGGCTGACGAAAGTCGTCGATGGCGTTGTGGTAAGTCTCCATATTGGCCCGGCGGTTTTTGGCCAGGACCGACTCGGGCACCGCATCCCAGGCATGCTGGGTCACTTCACGCCCGGTGTAGATGTTCATCTTCGTCGTGGAGTTTTTGGTATCGTACTGGCCACTCCAGAACACGGCCCAACCGTCGTGGCCAGAGCGGTCCCGGTAGCCATCCGTTTCCTGCCGCGACAGGCGAATCATTGAGCGGAAGCCACTTTCGTTGAGCTCGCCGGTCTGGTACTGGATCATCTGGCGTTTGGTGCCATAGCTGCCAATATTCAACGAAATTGCACCTTGCGGGGTTTTCGTCAAATCACGCGAAATGATGTTCACGGTGCCGCCGATGGCTGTCATGCCACCGACCGAATTGGTCACCCCGCGCTGCACCTGAATGTCCTGCACGCTGGAGCCCAAATCCGGCAGATTCACCCACCAGACGTTGTGGTCTTCGGGGTCATTGAAGGGAATGCCGTTGAACAGCACGCCGACTCGGTTTTGGTTGAACCCGCGCATTTTCAGGTAGGTGTAGCCCAGACCGTTGCCTGCATCGCTGTAGGCAAAGACGCCGGGAATGTTCTGCATCAACAGCGGCAATTCCATGTCGGGTTCCCGCAGTTGCAGGTCGTCGAAAGAAATGTTGGTGACGTTCAGGCGGGTTTCGTCGCCGTAGCGCGAGGTGGTCACGACGACAACTTCGTCTTCGCTTGCGGCATCGCTGGCAGGATCGACCGCTTGGTCGGCCATTGCCGTGCCCGTCAAAAACAGAAAAGGAAGGATCAGAATTCGGAAGAGTTTCATGTCTGGCACCCCTAAAGGTTGGCCAGGCGGGGAAGACGGCGAGACAAAAAAAGGCGCCTCCGAAAATGGATGGCGCCGCTCGCGGCCCGTTTCCCTACGCCGGCATAATCCGGTTCAGGTTCCAAGGGTTTTTCTCAGGCTTTGCGTTCCTTTTTTCAGTGGAACAGCCACCCCTAACGGTCTTGAGAATCATAGTCGGTCAATGGCCGCGAGTCAATTATTGCTCTGCCCCATCCGATCCAAAAGTATTCATGCGATAGGGAATGTGCCCACTGTCCCCCACACCCAGGATCTTGAAACTGCCATCGGCCCGGACCTGAATGGTCGTCAGGCTGCCGTTGGCCACGCTCATGCCCAGCCAGGCGGTCTGGTCGACACCCAAAGCCCGGGTCACGAACCAGCGGATCACGTTGCCGTGGCAAACGACGATGTCGTGTTCATCGGCAGGGCCGGCCGCCGGCACAAACAGGCGCTGCCAGGCTTTTTCCAGCTGCTCTTCGCAAGCCTCGGCTTCGCCGGGATCCAGATGGTCCATGA
>JADGEP010000148.1 GCA_016744275.1 Candidatus Krumholzibacteriia bacterium
TTCCAGCCCCGTGCGCAACAAGGTGTAGATCAGCAGGTAAGGATTGGAATCCGGACCGACCGAGCGCACTTCCAGGCGCTGACCCGCTTTGCCGGACAGGGGGATGCGAATCATGCTGCTGCGGTCCGTCGCGCTGCTGGCGATTTCGTTGGGCGCTTCGTAGTTGGGGTCCAACCGGCGATAGGCATTCACGCTGGCATTCAGGATCAGGCACATTTCTTCGGATGAATGCAGCAACCGGCCGATGAAATCGCATCCGGCGGGCGACATGTTGTTGGGGCCCTTTTTGTCGTAGAACAAGTTTTCGCCACCGCGGCTGATGCTCATGTTGGTGTGCATGCCGCTGCCGTTGATGCCGGTGATGGGCTTGGGCAGGAAACAGGCCGTCATGTCCATGGACTGGGCCACTTGGCGACAGAGCAACTTGTAGAGCTGGATACGATCGGCGGCAATCAAGGCACCGGCGTATTTGAAGTTCATCTCGAACTGGCTGGGGCCCACTTCGGGGTGATCTTTTTCGTTCTCGAAGCCCATGGCGCGCTGCACTTCGGCCGCAGAGTCGATGAACCGGCGCAGGGGATCCTGGGGCAGGCTGTTGTAGTAGCCACCAGTGCTGACGAGATCAAACTCGCCGGTCTTGGAGTAGTTGCGCTCGGCGTCGCGGCCCTTGAAGATGAAGCCCTCAATTTCCGAGGCGATATTGGCCACGGTGCCGTCCTTGCGGTACAGCTCTTCGGTGTATTTGGCGAGGCGGCCGCGGAAATCCGAAATGTAGGGCTCGCCGTCCTGGTCCAGGACCGAACCAAAGACCAGCACCTTGCCGGGGCCAAAGACGTCGCTGGGCATCCAGTAGAAAGCGCGCCAGTCGATGCCCAACCGCAGGTCACTCTCGGCAATCTTCGTGAACCCCCGGATGGAGGATCCGTCGAAGGTGAGCTGATCGGCGCCCAGCAAATACTTCTTATCATAGTCCAGCATGTGCAGGCGGCCTTCGAGGTCAGTGAAGGCCACGGTCACGGCCTTGATCCGTTTTTCCCCTTCGAGGTAGGCGCGGCGTTCCTTTTCGACCTTGGCCATGGGCGTCCAGTTGTCCTGATGGGCCTTGGATTCGAGGTTGAGTTCTTCCAGGCGGTCGTAGGGGATCTCCAGGAACTCGCGGAGTGGGGCATTGGTCGGGTTCATGGGGCCTCGCTTTATTGTCAGGGCAACGCTCGGATTCAGATTAGCGTTAATTCTAGCACAAATAAGCTTATCGGCAACGAAAAATATGAAATGGCGTTGGTGAAACGCACGAAAACCGCTTGTTTCGAACATCGTCTCGCAAAAAGAGGGCCGCGTAGCGGCCCTCCATTTCCCGTGATTCCCTTTGAGGGTTTACCAGACCTTGACCCTTTTGTCCGCCGGCCGGTACATCCCGTCGCCTTCTTTGACGTCAAAGACCTGGTAGAACTCTGGCATGTTGGCCAAGGTGCCCAGCACGCGAAAGCGCGGCGGGCTGTGCGGATCGGTGGCCACGCGGTTGCGGGCGGTCTCTTCCTTGTCCTTGTAGCGCCACACCTGACCAAAGCCCAGGAAGAAGCGCTGATCGCCGGACATGCCATCGATGATGGGCGCTTCTTTTCCATTCAGCGAAGTCTGATAGGCCCGCCAGGCAATGGTCAATCCGGCCAGATCGCCGATGTTCTCGCCCAGGGTCAGTTCGCCGTTCACCTTCAGGTCGTCAAAAACCTGATAGTCGGCGAATTGTTCAACCAGACCTTCGGTGCGTTTTTTGAACTCGGCCAGATCATTGTCGGTCCACCAATTTCGCAGGTTGCCATCACCGTCATAGCGCGAGCCCTGGTCATCAAAACCGTGGCCCATCTCATGCCCGATGACCGCGCCGATGGCGCCGTAGTTCACCGCGTCGTCAGCGCTCATGTTGAAGAATGGAGGCTGTAGAATGGCCGCCGGGAAGACGATTTCGTTGCGGGTGGGGCTGTAGTACGCGTTGACCGTTTGCGGGGTCATGCCCCATTCGTGGGTACGGATCGGGCCGCCCAGTTTTTCACGGTTGATGGTCCATTGAAATTCATTGGCCCGCATCATATTGCCGACCAGGTCGCCTTCGCGAATCTCCAGGCGGCTGTAGTCTTCCCAGATATCCGGATAGCCAACCTTGGGCGTGAAGCGTGCGAGTTTGTCCAATGAGGCGCGGCGGGTTTCGGGGCTCATCCATTCCAGTCCGGCGATGGCGTCGCCGTAGGCTGTGCGCAGGTTTTCGACCAACTCGACCATGCGGGCCTTGGCTTCGGGTTTGAAGTGCTTCTTCACATACACTTTTCCGATGACCTCACCGAGGCTGCCGTTGGCCATGTCGACGCCACGTTTCCAGCGGGCCTGTTGGGCATCCTGGCCATTGAGAGTGGTGTTGTAGAAGGCGAAGTTCTGCTGGTCAAATTCGCTGCTCAGGGCGCCGGCGTAGTTGTTCAGCAGGCTCCACTTCAGGTAGGTCTGCCAGTCGCGCAACGAAGTGGATTGGAAAACTTCATTAAAGCCCTTGATGTAGCTGGGTTGGTTGATGATGACTTCGGTCTCGGTCCCCAGGCCGGCGTTGTTCAGGAAGGTCTTCCACTTCAGGCCCTCGCCCAATTCGCCCAATTCGGAAACCGCAAATTTGTTGTAGCGGTTTTCGCTGTCCCGGTTGGCCACGTTGGTCCAATGGTGTGCGGCCAGGCGCGTTTCCAAAGCGACCAGCATCTCAGCCGATGCGGCGGGGTTGTCCCATTTGGCGAGAGTGAACATCTGGGTGATGTGCTCCACATAGGCGGTGCGCAGGGCCACGGAGCGGTCGTCGTCCTTGAAGTAGTAGTCGCGGTCGGGAAGGCCCAATCCGCCTTGCCAGAAATGCACTGCGTAGCGGGTGGCGTCCTTGGCATCGATGCCGATGTAGGGAATAAAGGGGCCGCCGCCGCCAATCTGGCGGGCGTGGGCCATGTAGGCCGAAAGGTCGGTCTTGTCGGTGAGGCTGTTGATGGCGTCGATCTCGGCCTGCAGGGGAGCAAGACCGGAGTTTTCGATGCGCAGCGTATCCATATAGGAATTGTAGAGGCTGGCGACTTTCTGCTCGTCGCTGCCGCCTTGCACGTCCGTCTGTGCGGCCAGATCCTGAATGATCACCAAGACATCCTGGCGCGCGTTTTCGCGCAGATCGCGGAAGCCGCCCACGCTGGTCTGGTCGGCAGGGATTTCCGCCTCTTTCAGCCAGGTGCCGTTCACATAGGCAAAAAAGTCATCCTGGGGCCGCACGGATTTGTCCATGTTGGATTGGTCGATGCCGCTGACAAGTTGTTGGGTTTCAGGGGCGGATGAATCTGGCGAGTTTTGGCTGCAGCCTGCCAGTATGGCCAAACAGCAGAGCATCATGAATTTTTTCTCCATTTTGGTCCTCTTTGCTATTCCCTGACGGGACGAAGGCCTTGTCGGGCTTTGGTCGGGGGCAATATGTATTGGGCGTTGATTCGGCGCAGTTATAGGCGCGCGCGTAATAGTGCGCAGGCAGGCGCAATATGTTCCATGAAATATCGCTCGGAACGAGTGCAGTCACCAGGGCTACTGGAGTTGAACCTGGAATCTGAGCGAAAAGCTGGGCGGGTCAGCGGCATCCCGGCCCCGGAAAGTGCCGCGCAGTCTGGTCTGAACGTGGGTCACGGCCGGGTCATAGCCCTGGGCATCGGGCACGGGGCGGTAGTCGAAGGTGGTGCCGCCGTCGTCCGAAAAATAGATCCCCTGACGACGGGTGCCAAAGGTGCCGACTCTCAGCCTCAGGCCGCTGCGAGGCGTGCCGTCGGTGAACAGCACCGGTCCTCCCGGCCCGCCGGGAAAATCCCGGACATAGAGCATGGTCTGGGGCGGAACCGGATTGGTGACCTGGACCGTGTTGCGATCCACCGTACCGGCGGCCAGGTTGCTGGTCGTGATGGCGTAGACAATCGTGGCGCCGGGAATGGCCTTGGGATTGCTGGTGCCATTGACCGGGTCAGCCACGGTGGTGGTGAAGCTGGTGGAGGACAACTCGGCCGGCGATTTGAAGACCATCAAGGGCACGGTGCCCAGGTTGTTGGCCAGGTTGAAATCGAAAGAACCGCCACCGACTGCCACCGACAGACTGGGCGTGCCCAGAGCGTCCTCGGTGGGCAGGACATCGATCACGACCGGCACGATTTCACCATCATTGATGGGGCCGGGGTGATGGAAAATCAGCGTCGGTGCATTGCTTTCATCCACGGTCCAGGGCCCAGTGGCGGTGCCCAGATAGGTCAGACCAGTGGGCAGGGTCACGTTCATCACCACGGGTAGGGGTTCGTCGCTGGGCCCGTTGTTCACGAGATTGATGGTGACCTGGCCGGGTATGTAGACCGGCAATTGGATGTTGGGCGCCACCGAGTAGGAGAGGTCGGTCAGGGGAATATTCGTCACCGAGACCACTTCGGCGGAAAGCAGGACCAGATCCTGTCCCGAGCGATAGACGGTGGTGGCCTGGGTGTCGCCGGCGTTCAGGTAGGGTGTGACATCGTAGATGTCCAGATCAACGCCCCATTGGTCGTTGCTGCCCAGGACATTGACCGTCGAATTGAATTGGTTGTTGGTTGGATTGAGGCCATCAAGCATCAGGTTGCCGTTGAACATCAGGCTTTCGGTGAATCCGGCCAGGCTGCCGCTGTTTTCGGCGTCGCCTTCCCAGGTCAGGTGGCCGACCTTGCCGTTGATGTCGCTGGCCGAAATCTCAAAGTTGTTGGCCGTCACGGCGATCTGGCCACCGCGATACACCTGAAACCCGTCGAAGATGTTCACCACCCGGTTGGACTCTGCCGCCAGTTCGTAGACCACGATCAGCGACCATCCGGCCAGCACGGCCTGCACGTTGCAGTGGGGGCGGGCGGTATTGACGTCGAGATTGCCGAAGGTGTAGAGACCGTTGCCTTTGGCGGCGACGATGGTCGTCACATCGGACATGCCGCTGAAGAAGTCGTAGCGATTGTTGCCCAATCCGTAAAATTCGGTGAACTGCCGGTCGGCGGTGAGGGACTGGCCTTCGAAGGTGATGTTCCAGTCGGGAGTGGTTTGGTTCGATTGCCATTGATTGGAGTAGGACCCGGCCCAATACAAATAGGCGGCGATGACGGTGGCGCCGGAGGGCAGGTCGTTCAAGGGCGCGGTGTCGATGTTGTCCACGGCGCACGCATCGCCGAGGTTGGAGCCGCGGCGCAACGAGCCGGCAGTGCCCACGAAGTTGACGTGTCCGGCGTGGGTTTCGTAGAGGCTGATCGGGGTGCCGGCCTGGGCAGAAGGCGCCACTGGCCCGGCTGCACTCAGCAGAGTCAGGAGCAAAACGACAAGCAGCAGGCCGCTGCTTTTTGGCAATGCCTTAGCGCAGCATTTCATGAGTCGTTTCCTGGTTGAGCCGCACTCGGAATCGCAGATACGGGCCCTGCGCCGTGTAGTCGGCAGCCGAAAAATCCCGGTCATTGAAGCCGGTGAAGTTGTAGCCCAGGCTGAGCCAGATATCCTCCAGCACCTTGTAGCCACCGCTGATGCCGGCGCTGTAATCGATCACGCCGGATTGCCAGCCGTGCCGCGAGGCGCCACGCAAACCGACATCCCAGCGGCTGCCGATGAAGTGGCGCCACTCCAAGCCCAGCTGATCGGTGAAGCCGGAGTAGCGACGGCCATCGATGGTATCGCGGTTGTAGCGCACGCCCAAAAGCGTGGAGATTTGGTCGCGCGCACCGAGCATGCGCAGCACATTCATATTGTTCACCACGCGCCAATTGGAAAGGCCCAGCAGGTCGCCGGATTTGTCTTCGGTGCGATACGACAACCGTTGCAGGATGGTCCAGGGGCTTTCGCTCGGGCGCCAGGATAGGCCAACACTCAGGTCCGAAAGATTGTGGTGTCCGGCCTGGCGGTAGTCCGTGCGCAACAGGCGCAGGCTGGCCAGTACGCCCAGGTCGCGGCCTGGTTCGACGTGAACGCCGCCGGACAGCCCCCATTTTTCAGCGTTGTCGCTGGTGCGGTATTCCAGTCGCTGGTCCACCAGCCAGGTGCCGGCGCGGTAGGTCGCGCCCAGCGACACGGCCGTGAAATCGTCGGTGTCACTGGATGCCTGTGCACCACTGGTATCTGGGGTCGCAGCGGTGCTTTGACCGTGATCCAACCCGACGTCCAGGTTCCAGATGCGGTTCAGGCGCAGGCTCTGTTTCATTCCCAGATTGCCAAAAACACGCTTTTCACTTTCGCGGCTGCGGCGCTCGGCCGAAGTGGTGACCCGCCCACCGGACCAGGGCACCGTTTCGATTCCCAGGCGGGTATTGTGGGAAGCGGGCCCGCCGCCATCGGCGATCTCCTGGGCGAGGATGATTTTTTGGTTGCGCAGCACTTCATATTCCAGGCCCAACCCGGTGCGCGTGGGGAAGTCGTCGATGTCATCCTGGCCAACCAGCGCCTGCTCGCGGCTGACGCGGATGCGCCCCTTGTTGGCCAGCACCTTGGCCGAGGCGTCGGCTGTCACCTGGCGCGATTGCAATTGGCGACCATCGGCCTGTTGGTCGTTGGCCGCCCGCAGCCCCAGACCTGCGGTGAAGTTGCGACTGGTGTGATTCATTTTGACTTCGCCGAAGTGGCGTCCGACCCCGGTGACGAGGTTATCCTGACTGAAAAACACGCCATCGGCCCGCCAGTGTTCGTATTGCTGCCAACGCAGATCGGCTCCAAATTTTCGGGCGCCTTTTTCACCGGCGTTCTGTTGGCCCAAACCAAATCCGGCTTCCTGGTTGCGATAGTGCAGGCGTCCCATCACGGGGCCGGAGCGGCTGGTCAGTTCGCCGAACCAAGCATCCCGCCGGCCACTGGTGCGGGTATCGCTGCCGGCATATTCGGCTTTCAGGCGCAAAGAGCGGGTCAGATCCCATTGGGTGTCCAAGCCGGCCAGAACATCGCCCTTGCCACCCTGGGTGCCTTCCCGGATTCCGGTCAGGCCAATTTCCAGATCACCACCACCGGGGCGCCAGGCACCGCGGCCACCGGCGGTGGCCTCTTCGGTGGAGCCGTCGTCGGTTTCGTAGTTGGCCACAATCCAAATCGGGTTGAAATCTTCGTCCTGGCTGGCGATGACTTCCTTGAAAAACAAGGTGCCGTCCAATTCGTCCAGGGTGTAGTCGACCGATCGGGTGAGGTGCCGCTCGCTGATGATGATCTCATTGCGGTAGCGTTCGCGGGTCTGCAGGATGATTTTTTCAGACTGGGCGACGATGCGGCCCGCCGATAGCCGGTACAGCCCCGAAGTGCCGTCGCCCCGGATTTCATCCCGCCGGAAGTTCTGGCGATTCTGGCTGGCAAAAACGTCGAAGCCCGTTTGTTCGCCGCGTCGGCTGCTGCGAAAACCGGTCATGGCGCGGCTATAGCGTGCCAGTTCGGTGATCGTCAGGCCGGCGTTGAAGTCGCCATACAGGGCGTAGAATTGCTCGCGTTCCAACCGGATGTAGAGGTTGTCACTGGAGGCCGCATCGTGCTTCTGCACCACGGCGTCGCCGTACACGGTGTAGTAGGCGTCCGGGTTAACCAGGCCAAAGAGCCCCGATTTGGGGTCATCTTTCGGATCCTGACTGTCGTAAGCCAAGGTCAACAACCAGGAGCCCTTCAAACTGCCCTTGGCAAAGAAGGCGAGGCGGCCGTCGGAATAGAGATCTTCGCTGACTTCGGCAGCTGAGAGCGCCTCCAGGTTTCCCGCCACGGTGTTGTACCCGACGGTGCCTTCCACCACGCCGGCGAGAATCCACTCCCGCGATTGGGGCTGCAACCAGACCCGAATATCTTCGGTATTGTCGGCCAATCCCAGGGAGAGCAAGGCTTCGCCCGAGGCGGTCGTGGGCGCCAGTTGCAACAAGGCGATGCCGTCTGCACCCACGGTGTAGGTGGGCAATTTCTCCTGCAATTCGGTGATGCTTTCGCGCTCGGTGTCCCCTTTTTCGCGCCAGGCTTCGTGAGGCTTGGCCACGCTGAACTTGCCCACGATTTCACGCCGCGCCGGATACCCCGCCTGATCGGTCAAACGCAGGGCGATGACCGGTTTGGTCTTGCCATCGGCCACCAAAACCGAACGATCCAACACAACTTCGGCAAAAACAGGGGGCCCCGAATAGTGCACGGTGCGGTCCAGGCGCCGCACCAGATGGCCCTGGGGGTTGATGATTTCCACCGTCACGAGGTTGTCGCCGAGAATCAGGTCCAACCCGGTCCAGGTGCTCACCGCTTGTTGCCCGCCGCCGTCGACGGCCCGTCCGGCAAAATTCAGCCGCCCGGCGCGTTCGCCATTCAGGTAGAGATGCAGGCTGTCTTGGGCGGCGTGCTGCACCGCCAATTTCAGGGCCGGCAGATGCGGCAAGTGCCCGTGCGGCGGCCACAATATCCGCTCACCAGGCTCGGCGGTGGCCAGCCAGACTTCGTCAAAACCGGGCATGACCGTGGGGTCGGCTTGATCAAGGCCGGCTGCGGGCCACGATTCTCCCGGCCTGAACCCGACCACGGGCAAGCGCACCCGTTCGTGATCACGCACCGGCAATTCCGGCAACAGATGGGCCGTTTTTTGGGTCCAGACCTGCAGGGTCACCCGCCGATTGAGGGCCCGACCCGTGGCTGTGCCGTTGTCGGCGATCGGTTCGCGTGCGCCCATGCCGTACATGGACAATTGGGCTTCGCTCAACTGCAGTTCCTGCAGAATGTGCTGCCCCACGGCTTCGGCCCTGGCCAGGGAC
>JADGEP010000149.1 GCA_016744275.1 Candidatus Krumholzibacteriia bacterium
GCCAAAGGCTACGAAGACCAGATTCAAATTGAAAGCTTCAATCATGGCGTGTCGCAATCGGCCAATCTGTCCGCCAGCACCGCCGGAGGGGCCACGACTGGACGTTGCACTCACAATGATTTCTGCGTCACCAAGGAACTGGACAAGGCATCGGCTCTGTTGGCCCAGTACTGCAGTGCCGGCAAGCACATTCCCAGCGTCAAGTTGGCGCTTGTTCGCTCCGGTGGGGATGGCCCGGTAGAATACATGGAATACAAGCTCACGCGTTGCATCGTATCGTCGATCAGCACCAGCGGATCAGGCACCGGCGACGCCGGCAGCATTCCGACCGAAGTCCTCTCCTTCAACTATGCCGCGATCGAATGGACCTACACCCAGACGAGCATTGATGACGGTGGCAAGGGTGGAGTCACGACTGGCATGTGGAACCTGATGACCAACGAACCGAAGCTGTGAGCCTGAAAGAACAGCTCGACGGCGGCGATTTGACCGAGGCCATAGCCGAGGGAATCGCCGCCGTCAAAGCGGACCCAACCAATTCGAATCTCCGTTACCAACTTTTTGCTGTCCTCAGTTTTGCGGGTGAGCTGCACCGTGCGCGCAAGCAATTGGGGGCTTTGGATGTGGGTGATCCGGAGCTCGCGCAGGTCCAGAGCATATACATCAACCTCCTGGCCTCGGAGCAGGAACGCCTGGCGGTATTTCATCACGGCGCCGAGCCCCTGCTGCCGCCTGACCCTCCCGCCCATTTGACCAGCCGACTGCAGGCTCTACGCGCCAATCACGCCAAAGAGCACCAACAGGCAGACGAAATATTGGGCACGGCTATCGATCAACAACCGGAGTTGTCCGGAACCATAAACGGAAACGCCTTCACCGGTGTCCGCGACATGGATGACCTCCTGGGTTCGCAGTTGGAAGTATTTGCCGGCGGCCGTTACCTGTGGCTGCCCTTTGAACGCATCAGCGACTTGAAGATTGAAGAGCCCCGGCACCTGCTGGATTTGTTGTGGTTGCCGGCTCAATTGACTGACAGCGGTGGCGCCACTTCATCGGTCCATCTGCCGGTGCTCTACGAGAGCAGCCACCAGGGCGAGGACCCGCGCACCGCCACCGGCCGCATGACCGAGTGGCACGACTCCGGTGGCGAGCACATGCGAGGCTGTGGCCAACGCCTGTTCGGCTGGGCCCAGAAAGACACCGAACTGACTGAAATCGGGATCCTTGAAACCCGCTCCCTGCAGCTGATGGGCGAAGGGTGAGATAAACGAGATGGCCCAATACGACGCCAGTGATGTGCTGAGGCACTCTGTTCTCGACCGTGTGAACCAAACGACGGTCGGGCATGGCAACGATCTGCGCATCGGCTTTCACGATTTATTGAGGGCCGTGCGGCGAGATATCGAATGGCTGCTCAACTCCAAACGGCTCTCCGTTGAAGACTTGACCGATTTCCCCGAGGTGCGCACCTCGATACTGAATTATGGCCTGCCAGATTTTTCGCACTTTTCCGGGTCATCCCAAACAGATTGCCAGCACATTTGTTCGCTGATCACCAAGACTCTGCAACGGTTCGAGCCGCGTATGGCCCCCGATACGATCCGCGTTGAACACGTTGATAAAGAAGACAAAACCAACACTCTGGCGCGATTTCGTATTCATGGCCTGCTGCACGTTGACCCGGTCAAGGAACCCGTGGTTTTCGACACAGAAATTGAAATGAATTCGGGTGCGGTGCAAATCAAAGCGGATGAATGATGCGTGACCAACTCCTGCACTATTACGAGAACGAGCTGCGCTTTGTGCGCCGCCAGTTGGTGGATTTTGCTGAGCGCTATCCGGCCGTTGCCAGCCAGTTGTTGCTGGAACCGGACAAATGTGAAGACCCGCACGTGGAACGGCTCATCGAGTCCTTTGCGATGCTTACGGCGCGGGTTCAGATGCGGCTGGATGACGATTTTCCGGAAATTTCCACCGCTCTGCTGAACATGCTCCACCCCCATTTGCTGGCGCCGTCCCCTTCGGCAACAATTGTTCAGTTCAATGGCGATTCGGATCGGGACCACGCCACCAGCGGCACCTTGATCCCCAGGCACAGTCAGATATATACGCCACCCGTCAAAGGCGTGCGTTGCCGCTTTCGGACCTGCTACCCCACGACGTTGTGGCCCATCCGGGTGTCAGATGTCAGTATCATTTCTCTCGACCGTGGCAGCGCCTTGTGCCCGCCCGAAGCGGTCGCCGCCATTCGCATTGGTTTGAGCACTGTCGGGGGCCAATCATTCTCGCAATTGCCACTGGACAACCTGCAGTTCTTTTTTGATGGCAATCCGGCCACGGCGCACCGCCTGTACGAGCTGCTTTTTCGCAGCTCGTGCGGAGTGATTGTCCGACCGGGGCAAACCGATATGGAAGCTTCCCGGGTAGGCTCACGCGCGAGTTTCACTCCCCCCACGGTGTTGCGCCAGATGGGGCTTTCGGCGGATGAAAGTTTGTTCAATTCAGGCGGCAGCGCTCATCTTGGCCACCAGTTGCTGCAGGAATATTTCATATTCCCGGACAAGTTTTTGTTCGGCGAAATCGGCTCCCTTTCGGGGCCGGGCATGGCGGCTGCCGGTCATGAGTTGGAGATACTCGTCCTGTTGGACCGCCTGCCTCTGGACCTCGAAGCCAAGCTGGGGCCCGACAACTTGAAGCTGGGCTGCACGCCGGCAGTGAATCTGTTCCCCCATCAGGCAGAGCCCATCACTCTGAAGCACACGACTCCTGAATACCGCATCATTCCCAACGCCACGGCCCAGGATTCATTTGAAGTGCACTCGGTGAGCCACGTCGAATCCGTCGACGCACGGACGGGAAACGTGCGTGACTTCAGGCCGTTTTTTGCCATGCGCCACGGTGACCCCAAAGAAGACGAAATGGCTTTTTGGCAGATGACCAGGCGCCAGGGCCGCCAGGCCCAGAACGGCAGCACGGAATGTTATCTGACCATGGTCGACTCACAAGGGTCGCCGTCAGAACGGTATCAGAATGATACGATGATGGTTCACGTCATGGCGACCAACCGCGACCTGCCGGTCGACCTGCCCCTGGGCAGCCGGGGTGGCGCCTTTGGCATCGAAGGTCAACCGGGAATCGCGAGCATCAACACCTTGCGCAAACCCACCGCCAGCATCCACCCGCCTCAAGGCAAATCGGTGATGTGGCGGCTGATTTCATTGCTGAGCCTGAATTATTTGTCGCTTCTGGAAGTCGTCGACGACAAGCGCAGCCACCACGGAGGCGGCCCCGTCGCCTTCCGCGAATTGATGTCATTGCTCGATTTTTCGGGCACACCTGTCACCCAGCAACGCATTGCGGGGCTGACGGGCCTGGAGTGGCGCCGTGTTGTGCGCCAGGTCTCTACCAGCGAAGGCCGCCTGCTCACCCGCGGTCTCGAGGTCACCCTTCATTTTGAAGCGGCCAACTACACCGGTAGTGGCGCCTTCATGTTCGCCTCGATTCTGGAGAGATTCCTGGCCTACTATTCGTCCATCAATTCGTTCACGCAAACAGTCGCGACAATCAATAAGAAGGAGGAGGTGTTGAAACGGTGGCAGCCCAGAGCAGGCGAGGGGACCCTCATCTAGAAACAGTATTGAATGAGGAAGGCTGGCGTTTCGACTTCTTCCAGGCGGTGCGCCTATTGCAGTTGATGGCGCCGGACTCCACCCCTTTGGGCACCGGCGACAATCCCGCAACGGAATCCGTCCGGCTCTCGAGCCACATCACCATGGGCTTCCCACCGAGTGAAGTGCACGAAATTCGCGCCCACGAAGCCCAGGCCGAAATGGCGGTCAACTTCATGGGCATCGCATCGCCGTCAAGCTACGGCTCTCTGCCCATGCCCTATACCGAGATGATCCTGGACCGGGCCAAAGAAAAAAACGAAACGCTGCGGCATTTTCTGGATCTGTTCAACCACCGTCTGGTATCGCTGTTTTATCGCGCCTGGGAGAAGCACCGATTTGCAGTGGTGTACGAGTTGTCCGGGCAACGCGAACGGGGGCATTTCGAACAGGTGTTGTTTTCACTGATGGGCCTGGGCACATATGAGCTGCAGCGCAATCAGAAGATCAACAGCCGCGCCCTCCTGGCCCGTGCCCATGCCGTGCGCCCTCGTGGTGTGTCAGCCCAAGGGTTGGCCACCATTATCCAGGACTATTTCCACGTCACGGCCCGCATCGTCCAGTTTATCCCGGCCTGGTACGACATTGAGCCGAGCGAGTTGTCCCGCCTCAATCAGCAGTCATGCACCTTGGGTGAAGACCTGTGCCTGGGTGCCCGCACCCGCATGGCGCAATCCCGCTACCGCGTTTGCCTGGGCCCTCTTTCCTGGCAGCAAATGGCAGACTTTCTGCCCAATGGTTCGGCCTATGGCAGCTTGAGCGAAATCTGCACCTTGACCACCGGACCCGAGTTTGATTTCGAATTTCAGCTGCAGTTGGCACCCGACCAAACGCCTCCACTTCGCGTGGGAGCGGCCAAGGAGCAAGGTAAACCCCGTCTGGGGTGGTCCACCTGGCTGCTGCGAAGCCAAGCTGACGAAAGCATTTCTGAAGTGATTATCGACGGTGAACTAAAAACCGCCGCCTTGAACCTGAGCGCCTGAGCGGCCCGTCCATCCGGCCGCTTATGAGAGGAAACGACCCATGAGCATCGACCTCAAATCACTGATTGGCAAATTGACCGAAACCAGCCGCCGATCCCTGGAAGGCGCAGCGGGCCTGTGCCTGTCCCGCACCAATTATGAAGTGGAAATGGAACATTGGCTGGCCAAGCTTCTGGACAATAGCGACGGCGACATGGCCCGCATTCTGAAAGACCGCGGCCTGGATCCCGACCGGGTCCTGCGCGGACTCGAACGCGGCATTGACCAATACAAGCGCGGCAACGGTGGCAAGCCCCAGCTCTCCCCTTCCGTCGAAGACATCGCCCGGCAAGCCTGGGTTCTCAGTTCGATCAACTACAACCTGTCGCGCGTGCGTTCCGGTGTTCTTTTTGCGGCCTGCCTCAGTGATCGCAACCTTCGCCACCAGTTGCTCGACAGCTGCCCCGAACTGAAAGACATTTCGATCGAGGACCTGCTCAACGACCTGCCCAATATCATCTCCGGTGGGCCGGAAGATCGGGAAGTATTTACAAGTGACCCGACCGCCGCTCGCGATTTTTCCGGCGGCGAACCCACCGCCGGTGGCGCCATGCCATCGCTCGACAAGTTCACGGTGGACATGACAGCCGATGCCCGCGCCGGCAAGATTGATCCGGTATTGGGCCGTGACCCGGAGATTCGGCAAATCATCGACATCCTCACCCGGCGGCGGCAGAACAATCCGATCCTGACCGGCGAAGCCGGAGTGGGCAAGACGGCGGTCGTTGAAGGCTTTGCTTTGCGCATTGCCACGGGCGATGTGCCCCCCATCCTGAAGAACGTTTCCCTGCGCAGTCTGGATCTGGGGCTTTTGCAGGCCGGAGCCGGCGTCAAAGGTGAGTTTGAAAACCGGCTGAAGCAAGTCATCGAAGAGGTCCGTTCCTCGCCCCAGCCCATCATCCTTTTTATTGATGAGGCCCACACTTTGATCGGAGCTGGCGGCCAGGAAGGCCAAAACGACGCGGCCAACCTGCTCAAACCTGCCTTGGCCCGTGGGGAATTGCGCACCGTGGCGGCCACGACCTGGGCTGAGTACAAACGCTACTTTGAAAAGGATCCCGCGCTTACGCGTCGGTTTCAGGTCGTCAAGATCGAAGAGCCCGACGAAGAGGTCGCGATCAAGATCATGCGCGCCGTGGCGGCCAAGCTCGAACAACACCACCGGGTGCGCATCCTGGACGACGCCGTGCGCGAATCGGTGCGCCTAAGCCACCGCTACATTCCAGCGCGTCAGTTGCCCGACAAGTCCGTCAGTGTCCTGGACACCGCTTGCGCCCGTGTTGGGGTCGGCCGCAATGCCACCCCTGCGGCCGTCGAAGACTTACGGCGATCCATCGACGCCTGTGAAGTGGAAAGCCGGATCCTCGAACGAGAGGCGGCTCTCGGCAGTGACCACGAAGAACGCCTGGCTACCGTATCGAAAGAAAAAGCGGCCCTCACCGAAGATTTGGAAAAGGCAGAGAGCCGCTGGCAGGAAGAACTGGCTCTGGTTGAGTCCATCATCGACATTCGGGGAAAAATCGAAGCGGCGCGCAATCCCGAGACCACAGATGAGTCCGACAACGACGATACCACTGACAAAGAAGACGCCCCCACCGAAGCTGACATTCCGGCATTGCGCAAACAGCTGGACAGCGAGCGAGATAAACTGCACCTGCTGCAGGGCGAGGCCCCTCTGGTTCAATACGAAGTGGATGCGCAAACCATCGCCGAGATTATCGGCAATTGGACAGGCATTCCGGTTGGGCGCATGCTGGCCGATGAGATCCAGGCAGTCTTGAAATTGGATGAAGTTCTTTGCCAGAGAGTGATTGGCCAGGACCACGGACTGAAAACCATCGCCCAGCGCATCCGCACCAGCCGGGCCAACCTGGACAATCCTGAACGGCCCGTGGGTGTTTTCATGTTGGTCGGATCCAGCGGGGTGGGCAAGACAGAAACCGCCCTCTCCCTTTCAGAGGCTCTCTACGGTGGCGAGCGCAACCTGATCACCATCAATATGTCCGAGTATCAAGAAGCCCACACGGTCTCCAGTTTGAAAGGTGCGCCTCCAGGGTACGTCGGGTACGGCGAAGGTGGCGTGCTCACCGAAGCTGTCCGCCGTCGTCCCTACGCCGTCGTCTTGTTGGACGAAGTGGAAAAGGCGCATCCGGACGTGATGGAGTTGTTCTTCCAGGTCTTCGACAAAGGCGTGCTGGAAGACGGCGAAGGACGCGTGATCGACTTCAAGAACACGGTGATTCTCTTGACGAGCAACGTGGGCACCGACACGTTGCTGAAGCTGTGCGACGACCCAGACACGAGACCCGAGCCGGAAACGCTGGCCGACGCTTTGAAGCCGGAATTGCTCAAGGCTTTCCCGGCAGCGCTCCTGGGCCGCATGATCGTCGTGCCCTACTACCCGCTGGATGCTTCGGCATTGAAAAAAATCATCGCCTTGCAATTGAACAAGATTAAGAAGCGCATGGCCCGCAATCACGGAGCCGAGCTGGTCTATGATGATCAGCTGCTGGATGCCGTTGCCGCGCGCTGTGCCGACCCCCAGAGTGGCGCCCGCATCATCGACCATATCCTGACCCGCAGCCTGTTGCCAGAGATCTCGACGGAGTTCCTGAGCCGGATGGTGAACAATGAGGATGTTTCCCAGGTGCGAGTCGCTCTGGACGAAAATGGTGTTTTCACCTACGATTTGAGTTGAAAGAGACTTCGGCGCAAACACTTGGACAGGTACTTGGCAAACTCAATAGACGCCACTGAAGGGTGCAGGACGAGCAAATGAAATTCGGATTTTTCAAGAAAGACGGCGACGGCAATAAGAAGAAAAAGGATCTCTTTGATCCGACCGAAGACGCCCTTGATTTTGATGAGCTGGAAGAAAGCGGTGAGTTTCTCAATGACGAGAGCTACAACCGGACGGCGGATCCGGGCGTTACGGCTCCTCCGCCCAGGGTCCAGCCGTCGGTTCAGCCGTCGGTCCCGCCATCCGTTCAGCCACCGATGCAGCCTCCGGTAAGACCGGAAGCTCAGTCCCGGCCGGCTTCACCTTTGCCACCCGCGCCGGGCAAGACTCCTGCCAGCAAGCTGCCACCCGCGCCATCGGTTCGTCATACAGGCCCGGCTTCGCCACCGGCACCACCGGTATATGATGATCTGACGGTGATCAATGATCCGAACCTGATGGCACAGCGTCCGGCAGCTGCACCTCCAGCGACACCTCCGGCACATACACCGCCAGCTGCACCTCTGGCTACACCATCGCCACCTGTCGCGCCGACACCGCCAGCGAACCCCGCCCCCCCAAGACTCGGTGACGATGATGTCACCATGGTTTTGAACACGCCGGTGGGCGCGGAATCGGTTGTCGCCTGGCTGGTTGTGGCCAGCAATCCGGGCCGTGGACAAGACTTCCGCCTGCCCCGGGGAATGGCCCGCATTGGCAGCGAGGTTGGCTGTGAAATCCATCTGCAGGCGGATTCATATCTGTCCAGCAGGCATGCCGAAGTCACCTTTTGCAACGGGCAGTACTACTTGCGCGACCTGGACTCGACCAACGGCAGCTTTGTCAACGACGGGCCCATAACTGAAGTCGCTTTGCAAGACAATGACCGTATTCGATTGGCGCAAACCACATTCATCTTCAAAAGCCTCAACCTCTGATGGTGAAGGTGCCGGGCGGCTTTCTCTCTGGGCTTTTCTCCGGGAAGCGCCGCTCTGTCGCCTGTGCCACCCTGGAACCACTGGAAAACGTCCCTGGCGGCAGTCTCACCCTGGCGTCCGATCCGGTGGTGATTGGCCGCGCCGCCGACTGTGACCTGGCGTGCCCCGATCCCTCTTTGAGCCGCAAACATGTCCGCATTTCGCCAGCGGGCGACTCCTGGGTTCTGGAAGACCTGAAGTCGGCCAATGGCACCACCGTTGACGGCAAGACGATCACTCGCGTGGAATTGGAATCCGGCCAGACGATCACCCTTGGCGGCAAGGTCTCTTTTCGTTTTGAGGGCCCCGCTGCAGAGGCCGCCTCGTCCTCTTCCTTGGGGCACAAACTTTTTTGCCTGCAACTGATTCCTTTGGGTGAAGGCCACCCCTACGT
>JADGEP010000014.1:0-14323 GCA_016744275.1 Candidatus Krumholzibacteriia bacterium
CGCCAACGCCGGTTCGAGAATGGGTTCTGCCCCGCCCTCCAAAAAGCCTTCGATTTCCTGCCGCGTGGGTTTCCTATCCATCAGATGACTCTCCGGCCGAGAGGAAATCGGCCAGCCACGATTTGGCTCGCACCCAATCTGAGCGCACCGTGCGGTCGCTCACGTTCAGCAGTTCGGCTATTTCCAGGTCTTTCAGCCCCACGAAAAAACGCAACTCCACGACCTGGGCCAGGCGTTCATCTTCCACTTTGAGCTGCTTCAAGCCTTCGTCCAGATCGAGCAGCATTTCGCCGCGGGCATTGGCCTGCAGTTCGTCGGGTTCCAACGGTGATTGCTGCCGGTCGCCACCGCGTTTGACGGCTTGTCGGGAGCGGTAATGATCAACCAGAATGTGCCGCATGGCGCGCGCCGCGGTGGCGAAAAACCGGAGGCGATCGCCTTCGAGCACGGCGGCTTGATCAACCAATCGCAAGTACGACTCGTGCACCAGCGCGGTGGTGTGCAGGGTGGAGTTGCTGGCATGGCGCCGGCGTTGGCCACTGGCGATTTGGCACAGCTCGGCGTAGACCGCTGCAAAGAGGTCTTCGCGCTGGCCATTTTCACCGGTGCGGGCGGCGACCAGAAGTTGGGTCAGGTTTTGAGACGGGTCCATGCAACTAGGATAAACGATTTGGGAGGGATTCAGGTGCAAGATTATCTGAATTCGAGAAATCTTTCAGATTCCGAGAGCCACCAATCTGCCCAAATCGATCATTTTCTGCTGTGCAACTCGTCAGTATGGCCGGCAACTGGTGCCCACCACATCACTGGTGCCATTGGTGTTCGTCATCGTTCCGATAAAGCCCGAAGTCGTTCCGAGCGCCGCATCATTGGCTGGATCGGAGCCGTCGGGGTCAAAGCTCAGGGCAAAACTGTTTCCCCCTCCAGATACGGAAAGGCCACCACCGCTGCGGGTCCCCGTCAATGGCGTTTCATTGCCCCTGAGTGTCACCAGAACGCCTACGACGCTGTCATCTGCCATGATGTCCAAGGCGACGACTCCGGAGTTGTCCGCCGAAAACCCGTGACCTTGCAGATTGAAGAATCCTGAGAGCCGGTAGACAGCATCTTCACGGCCTCCAATTCGTTGGCCGCTGAAAGTGCCCGATTCGTTGGCTGGTCCATTGACCCAGGTGCCATTGGTGATGGTTTTGTAATCCTGCAATTCCCCTGAAAACTCAGCGCCGGTCGAGACCAAGCCGGAAAGGAACTGCCGGTCTACGTCATAGGACAACCCCTGTTGGGGCGCGACGCCGGACACGATGTTTTCGTCCGTACTGAACACCAAGGCACTGGTCACGCCAACTCGTGGTGTGTCATCGCCAAAGGCCAACGGATCAAATCGTTCGTGCTGAATCCATAGCAGGTAGGTCCCGTTGTCATCGCCGCTGAATGATCCTCGAAACACGCCGGAAGACAGGCAAGCAAGGGTCAGTTCAAGGTGGGAACGAGCCGCGGCGGCGGCCGGGAGAACGGGAACACGGCTATCGGCTGTCGCCACGTCAGACATGATTGCTGCCAGATCCCCGGCGCTCATTGCGGTGCTAAAATTCGGCTGAGACCAACCTTCGGCCACAGTGCGCACAGCGTCCGAAATCACGATGCCGTTGGCACCGTCGCCATCGGAATCCAACATCAATAGAAACCGCACGATGTTCAGTGTTTCCGTTCCGGCACTGTTGCCGCCTGTCAGATCTACAGGAGAAATGATTTCGGCACCCGTAACGGATCCCACAACCACGGCACCGATGGAAAAGGTCACACTTGAGCCGACTTCGTAAGCAAAAGTGCCGGATGCATCGGTCGTACCATTGAGCTCGCCTGAGCTATAACCAAGACCGTGGACGACGGCGTCAACAAAGCGTCCCTCGGCAGTGGCTGGAGGCGGGGGCGGATCGGTCGGGTTGGAATCGCTGCCGCAACCTCCACAAATGGCCAAAAGAAATACGATGCCGACAACGGTCACACCAAATGCACGCATAGCCTTGATCTTTCTGTTCGGAAATTTTGTATGAATTCAGAACACAATCTCAGGTCCAGTCGCCATTCGGCAAGAGCACCTTCGTTTCCGGGCTCATTGTCCCACATTCTCAAATTCGGTGCAAATTTATCTTTTTTAGAGTATTTTATTCAAATTCCAGAATCCCAATGCCCACCTTTTATCGACCATTCCCCCGGAGACCCCATGCAAACCGGCGACAAACTCAACCATTACGAAGTTATGGAAAAAATCGGTGCCGGGGGCATGGGCGAGGTCTGGCGCGCCAAAGACACCACCCTCAGCCGGGATGTCGCCCTGAAGGTCCTGCCCCCCGAATTTGCCGCCGATCCCGAACGCCTCGCCCGGTTCCGGCGCGAAGCCAAGACCCTCGCCCAACTGCACCATCCGAACATCGCCTCCATTTTTGGACTCGAAGAAACGCCCGACGCCATCTTCCTGGTCATGGAACTGGTCGAGGGCCAGGACCTGTCCGAGGTTCTCAAGTCTGGGCCCCTACCCGTCGACGACGCCATCAACGTGGCCAAGCAAATCGCCGAAGGACTCGAAGAAGCCCACGAGGCCGGCATTGTGCACCGCGACCTGAAACCCGCCAACGTGAAACGCACGCCTGATGGTAAGGTCAAAATTCTGGATTTCGGATTGGCCATGGCCATGGCCGGACAGTCGACCACCGAAGGCGAAAGCGTCACCTCCATGGCCACCATGACCGCGGCCATGACCCAGGCCGGGATGATTCTCGGCACGGCGGCCTACATGAGCCCCGAGCAGGCGCGCGGCCTTTCGGTCGATCGGCGCACAGATATCTGGGCCTTCGGCGTGCTCTTCTTTGAGATGCTCACCGGGCGCCGCATGTTCGAAGGCGAGACGGTCACCGACACCTTGGCTGGCATTCTCAAGACCGATCCGGATTGGGACGCCTTGCCTGATTCCACGCCACCACAAGTGGAGCGCGTGCTGCGCCGCTGCCTGACTCGCAACGCCCGGCAGCGGCTGCGCGACATCGGTGAGGCGCGGGTGCGGCTGGAAGAACCCGAGGCTGAGTCTGGCATTTTCACGGGGCCGATCCGGCCGATCCAGATGGACGAGCCTTCGCAGGCGCGGTTTCTGCCCTGGGCGTTGCTGGTTCTTGCAGTGGCGGCGCTGGGCTACTTCGCCTTCGGCCGTCCGGGCCCGGTTGAGACCGGCCCGATCCAACTGGCCGTTCCCACTCCCGACGACGTGGAGTTCCAACTGGACACTTCGTATCCCGGCGCCCCCGCGATTTCTCCCGACGGCAAATTTGTCGTTTTTGGCGGCGTCGATGAAGAGGGCGAAGTGCTGCTCTACCTGCGCGCCTTCGACTCGAACCAGGCGGTTGCCCTGGACGGCACCCAAAACGCTCAGTACCCTTTTTGGTCGCCGGACAGCCGCCACGTTGCCTTCTACGACCGCAACGAGAGCCTGAAGAAGGTCCCGGTGAACGGCGGCCCCGGGCAGAACATTTGCGTGGCCGGTAACGGCAAGGGCGGAACCTGGAATGATGAAGGCACCATCCTTTTCACCACCGATTTCGATACGCCCATCATGCGGGTGGCCGACGTGGGCGGCGAGCCCGTTGCGGTCACCAATCTCAAAGACGACAAAGGCTTTGATTCGCACCGCCACCCCTGGTTCCTGCCCGATGGCCGCCGCTTTCTGTATCTGGCCCGGGCCGGCACCGGCAACCAGACCGAGATCCGGTTGGCCAGCCTGGACGGCGACTCCACCCAGGTGATCATGACCAACCAGACCCACGCCGAATTCGTTGACGGCTACCTGTTCTACGTGCGCAATAATGTGCTGGTCGCCCACGCCTTCGACCCCGACATCCTGGACTTCACGGCTGACCCTGTCCCTGTGGCCTCGAACGTCATCTCGATTGACGGCGCGTCCCGGGCCGTATTCTCGCTTTCGCAAAACGACCGGATGGTCTTCATGAGAGGCAAGGCTCTCGACCAGACGGCGAACCTCTTGTGGATGGACCCGGCCGGCCAGGTCACCGAAGAAATCCCCGAAAGCGACAACTTCCTCTCCACCGTTCTATCGGACGACAATCGCTTCATTGCCCTGAGCGTCGTTGATGCGCGGGGCGCCTATCGGGACATCTGGGTCTACGAGGTTGAACGGGGATTTCGCAAACGGTTCACCATGCATGAGGCCGACGAAGGAGACCCCCTCTGGACCCCCGATGGCCGCTACATCTATTACGTCGCCGATCCCGACGGAGACTATAAGGTCTACCGAAAGGCCGTCAGTGGGATCAAGCCCGCCGAACTGGCCTTCGAGCTGGGCGACGATGTGCGGATCTGGGACATCAGTCCCGACGGCAAGGACCTGCTCTATTCCGTGGTCGGCGAAGGGTCACAATACGACCTGTGGGTCGTCGCCCTCGACGGCACCGAAGAGCCCCGCCTCCTGGTCCAAACCGCCGCCATGGACGGCGCGGCACGGTTCTCCCCCGACGGCAAGTGGCTCTCCTACTGGTCCATGGAAACCGGCACCGGACACGTCAACCTGGCGCCCTGGCCCGGGCTCGAATGGTCTCGGCAGGTGTCGACCACTTCCGGCGCCTGGCAATTCTGGCATGATGACAGCAAGACCTTGGTTTTCCAGGATGGCGGAGGGCAGGTCCTTTCATCGACGATTGAGGGGGACGGCGAAGAGGTGAAGATCGGAGCGCCTGTTCCGCTTTTTAACCACGGTTCGATGCTGTTTGAGGGCCACCATATCGACATGACCGGGGATGGAGAGCGGTTTGTGGTCATCGGGAATCCTCTGACGAATCCGCCTCAGTATTTTGATGTGGTTGTTGGGTGGAAGGGGTTGTTGGGCTGGGAGTGATGGGAGTGTTGGGGACAGCTTGCTTTAGCACCGCACGCCCTTGACAGAAACCCCGCCCTACGGCAACCTACTCCACAATCCAGGCAAAGAACGTAAGAAGAATGCAAAGGGCCAGAGTGCCCTCAACCCATCCGGGAGTACAATAAAATGCACCGCAGCAACTCTGGAATTTTGAAACAGACCCGATGGCAACGGCAAACTCCAGCGTTATTGGTGTTGCTCGTGATCATTCTCGCGGCATCAACCGCCGCTGCCTGCACCAACTTCCTGGTCACCGCCGGCGCTTCCGAAGACGGGTCGACCATGGTCACCTACACCGCCGATTCGCACTCCTTCTATGGCGAGTTGTACTACCGTCCGCCGGGTGAGCACGCGCCGGGAACGATGATCCCGATTTATGAATGGGACACGGGCAAGTACCTGGGCGAAATCGAGCAGGCGCCTGTGACCTACTCGGTCGTTGGCAACATGAACGAGCACCAGGTCACCATCGGCGAGACGACGTTCGGCGGCCGCACCCTGCGTGACCCGGACGCGATCCTCGACTACGGCAGCCTCATGTACGTCACTCTGCAGCGGGCGCGCACCGCGCGTGAGGCCATCGAAGTGATGACTTCGCTGGTCAACGAGTATGGTTATTACAGCAGCGGCGAATCCTTCTCGATCGGCGATCCCGAAGAGGTCTGGATCATGGACCTCATCGGCAAGGGGCCGGAGAACAAGGGCGCCGTCTGGGTGGCCCGGCGCGTGCCGGATGGGTACATCTCGGGGCATGCCAATGCGGCCCGCATCCGTCAGTTTCCGCTGAATGACAGCGACAATACGCTGTACGCGCCCGATGTGATCGACTTCGCCCGCGAGCAGGGCTGGTACGAAGGCGACGACAAGGATTTCGATTTTACGGAGATTTACGATCCGGATGCTTTTGGCACCCGGCGCGCTTGTGAGGCGCGGGTGTGGTGCATGTTTGAGCGCGCCGCGCCTGGTGGCGAGCACGGCGAAGGTTGGATCCAGGGCGAGCCTGGGGCCGAGCCGGTGCCGTTGTGGATTCGTCCGGACCGCAAGTTGAACGTGGCTGATGTCATGGGTTTTATGCGTGATCATTATGAAGGCACGGCGTTGGACATGACGGTCGACATCGGGGCTGGTCCGTACAAACTGCCGTATCGCTGGCGGCCAATGCGTTGGGAAGTTGAAGGGAAGAAGCACTACCATGAGCGGGCTGTTTCCACGCAGCAGACGGGTTTTTCGTTCATCAACCAGATGCGCTCCTGGTTGCCGGACCCGATTGGTGGCTTGAGTTGGTTTGGGGTTGATGATACCTACACCACTGTTTGGTTCCCGGCTTACGCTGGCATCACCGAGATTCCGCATGCTTATCGAGTGGGGACCGGGTCTTATCACGAGGTTGATTACGAGGCGGCGTTCTGGTCGTTCAATCGTGTGGCCAACTTCGCCTACTCGCGTTACTCCGACATGATTGTTGATATCCAGCTGGTGCAGCAAGGGCTTGAAGGCGGGTTCCTGGCCGAGGTTGAGAATGTTGATGCGGCTGCCGTGGCGCTTTATGAGCAGTCGCCGCGATTGGCCCGGGATTACCTCACGCAATATTCGGGTGAGGCAGGCAATAAGGTTGTCGAACGTTGGAACGGACTTTTTGACGAACTGCTCTACAAGTATCTCGATGGGAATGTGAAGGATGAGTTTGGGAAGCCTCAGTTTGAAGGTTATCCCGACGAATGGTTGGGCGAGATTGTGGCGGCGACGGGTGAGCGCTACGAAAATGTTGAGGTCGCGGCCGAGATTGAGAGGCGAGAGGCTACCGAGGCGGAGGCACTGCAGGAAGCGCAGGGCCTCACCGAGAGCATTTTGATTTTGTTGGCGGGGCGGGGGCTTGAGGTGTCTGCCGATCAGAGGCAGCATATTGAGGAAGAGCAGGATGTTGAAGTGCTGCGTGGGTGGTTGCTGGAAGCGGCGAAATCGGAGTCGGTAGCGGGGATAGTTGGGGGATGGGTTGAGTGAGTTTCTGATAGGCAACAGAGGAACCTGGAAAACAAAAACCCCCGCCGTTGAAACCGGCGGGGGCTTTTTATTGCCAATAATCGCTCTGAATTACCGGTACAGGCTCTTCAGATGGCCGAAGGTGGTCTGCTCGGTGGCGACGGGGCCGTTTTCCACAATGACGGTTACGTTGTCAATCAGGACGTCCCAGTTGGCGTGGCCGAAGAACCATCCGGGGACGGCTCCAGTGATATCAAACTCGTCGACGCTCGCGAGAACGCTGGCGAAGCTGGCACCAGCCGGAAGGATGGGAGCAAACGTGCCAGGATCCTCATCGCCGAAACCGATCCAGCCAGCAGGCAGATCAGCGGACATAGGGTCGTCGATCGTGACGGACAGCGTCGTCCATTCTCCCGTGAAGTTCACACCGACGACACCCATCTCGATGAACACGCCCGAAGGGCCACTTGGGCCCGTGTTGTCGCGGTCTTTCAAGGCGATACCAATGGGGCGGGCGATCGGGTTCCCAATGAAGTCGGTCAGAAAGACGGTCTTGATATCAAAGCTGAACGTCACGCTGGCGTACGAGGAGTAGTCGCCCAGGAAGGCTTCGTTCGCCGGCTCACCCAAGGCGCCGGTGCGCAGGTCATTAAAAAAAGAGTCACCGACATGATTAGCGGCTCCGCCGGGATTGCCACCGCTCTCTACAAAAAAGGCGTTGCCGGTAAATCCTTCGTTGGACCCGCCTTCAAATCCCACGATTGCCGTCTCGGCACCGTACGCCACGACTGACAGAGAACAGATGGCAATGGCGAGTAACGTGATCAATTTCCGCATTATATTTCTCCTTCAAGAGGGGTGGGCAATCAAGATCGGACACATGATCCGGCAAAAGGGACCCCGCTTCAATGGGACCTTGGTCCAATCAGCACCTAAGTTGTTTTTTCGAAGGGGATTAAACTTCTTCTGGGTCAACCGGACCTTCGATTCCCAGGCGCTCAGCCATCCGTACGAGGTCAGCCAGGGACTCGGCTTCCATCTTTTTCATGACGCGGGCGCGGTGCACCTTGACGGTCTTTTCGGTGGTGCCCAATTCAAAACCGATCTGCTTGTTTAGCATGCCCTTGACCACGCGTTCGAAAACATCGTGCTCACGAGGAGAGAGCCGGGCCACCCGCAATTCCATGGCGTCCCGCTGCTCGCGTTCCTCCAGTCGCACCCGGTGGTAGTCCAGGGCTCGGTCCACGGAATCGATCAGGTCCTGGTCGTCGAAGGGCTTGGGCAGGAAGTCCACCGCGCCGTCCTTCATGGCCTGCACGGCCATATCGATATCGCCGTGGCCGGTGATAAATACGATGGGCAAGTCGGGGAAAAGGGTGGACAGTTCCGCCTGCAAACCCAGTCCGTTCATGCGGGGCATGCGCACGTCCAGCACGACGCAAGCAGGGGCGGCTTGAGGGCTCGCCTTGAGGAACTCCGTGGCCGAGGCGAAGACTTCAACCTCGTGGCCAAGGGAACGAAAGAGACGCGAGAGCGCCCGCCGCACGGAAGGATTGTCGTCCACGACGAATATGGTTGTGCATTCCGGTGTCACGACTTGGGTCTCGCTCTCAGGAACTACGGGCTCATGGGCGGCGGGTGGATACGTGGACGTCAACCAGCGCAACCTCATCATGATACCATACAGCGGATGGATCTCCGTCTCCAATTTCGCCGGATGCTGGCGCAGATCCCGCACCACATCCCCCAGTTCCTGAACGAGCTCGAGGAGTTTCTTCCTTTGGGTGGATTCGGGATGGGGTTCAAGAGGTTCTCGCTGGCCGCGCACATTCATCCAATCTGGGGTTCGGTCGGATCGCCGTTTGCACAACAGTTTGCGCATATGAGGCCCCCGGATCAATTGGACCAAAGGCCTATGGACAGCTTCCCGTCGTTAGCGCATGGTTCGGACATGAAGCCATGGCTAATATTTTTCATGCTGATCAGCGCAGGGCTTGCCCGGAGTGAGTCCGAGACGGATTCCCTCGCCCTGGACGAGGCCTTGCTGGGCCTCGACGACGCCGCCAAAATCGAATATCTGCACCAGGAAATTCGCCAGGTTCTGCGCAACAACCCCGCCCGTGCCCAGATCCTGGCCCACCGTATCCTGCTCACCGCGCGCAGTCTTGGTGATGACCGGGCCCTGCACCAAGCCCACATGGATATGGGCGTCGCCCTCTACTACCAGGGGCAATACAAGCCGGCCCTGCGCCACTACGAGAGTGCCCTGCAGATCAGCCGCGAACTCGAAGACCCGCGCCTCGAGGCCAATGCCCGCAACAATATCGGAGTGCTCTATTTTGTCTGGGGAGAGCACAACATCGCCCTCGACGCCTACCTGAAAGTGCTCGCCATCTACGCCGAGCTGGGCGACACCGGCGGAACCGCACGGGCCTACAACAACATCGCCGGAGTGCATCAGACGGCCGAGCGCTACAGCTCTGCCCTGGAGTACTATCGCCGGGCCCTGGAGCTGTACCGGGAGCGCGAGGAGTGGACCTTCGCCGCCAGCACTCTGAACAACATCGGTTTGCTGGAACATGATCTGGAGAACCACGCGGGTGCCGTGGCCGCCTTGGATGAAGCCCTGCGCCTGGAGCGCGAGACTGGCGACCGATCGGGTGAGTCCCTTTCCCTGAACAACCTGGGCATGGTGCGCGTGGCCCAGGGCCGTTTCGACGAGGCCAGCGAATTATTTACCCAGGCCTTGGAGATTCGTCGTGAGATCGCCGACCGCCAGGGTGAAGGCGTCACCCTGCAACTCATGGGCGGAGCCTTGGTGAAAGCGGGCCAGGTGGAACAGGGCATCCCCCTGCTGGAATCAGCCTTGGGCATCTTCGAAGAACTTGAGGTGCGCGAGTTGAAGGGCGACGCCCTGCTGGATTTGTCCGAGTCCTGGGCCGCTGCCGGTCGCCACGATCTGGCCCTGGACTTTGCCCGCCGCCACAAGGAAGTCCATGACAAGCTTTTCGACGAGCAACGTGTGCGCCAGATGGCCGCGGCCGAAGCCCGATTTGAGCTGGACCTGAAGGACCAGGAAATCGCCGGTCTGCACCGCGAGGCCGAGTACGAAGCGAACCGACGCAACCTGATGCTGATGGCCGCCGGCCTGCTGGTTGTCATCATCCTGCTGCTCTGGAATCGCTACCGGTTCCAGAAGAAGGCCCACACCGAAATCCAGGCTAAGAACGAGGCACTGCACGAGGCCCACGGCGAACTGGAAAAGGCGGCGCGCACCGAGCTGGCCCACGTCTCGCGGGTGGCGACCATGGGCGAACTGACCGCAGCCTTCGCCCACGAGTTGCACCAGCCCCTGACGGCCATCAAGACCAACGTGCGCGCGGCCCGAAATCTGCGCGGCCCGGTTGCCGATAATTCAGACGAGGTGAACGACGCCCTGCAGGACATCCGCGACGACGCCGAACGCGCCCGCGAAATCATCCAGCGCCTGCGTGAGATGATGCGCAAGGGTGAGGAACGTCGAGACCCCTGCGACCTGAACCAGGTCATCATCGCCGTGAGGAAGATCATCGAGCCTGCGGTGGACAGGCAGAAGGTGGTTTTAGAATGGGATCTGGGGCTGGACTTGCCCGCTATTCTGGCCGATCGGATCCAGTTGCAGCAGGTGGTGTTGAATCTGATTCAGAATGCTATGGCGGCCATGGGTGATGAGGGTGGGACCGTAAGGGTTGTTTCCGAGGCCACTGATGGTGGTGGCGTGCGGGTTCAGGTGGCGGACCAGGGGCCGACGGTGGACCCTGGAGTTTTGGCGGATATGTTTACGCCGTTCTTCACCACCAAGGCTGAGGGGCTGGGCATGGGGCTACCCATCTGTCAGACCATCATTGAAGCGCATGGGGGAAAGATGACTGCCAGGGTCAACCCTGGCCGCGGATTGACAGTGGAGTTCAGCCTTCCGCATCAGATGCCCTCATGATTGTAGCTGCTTTGAGATGTCGGAAAAGGAAGGCAAGAACAGTCAGCGAATCAGCATCATCCGTGAGATCATTTCCTCACCGGCCGTATGCAGCCGGGAAAAATACAGGCCGCTGGCCACGGGGCGCCCGGACATGTCATCGCCGTTCCAAATGACATCATGCACGCCGGCAGCATAATGCTCATCGCTTAGAACCCGGACCAACCGCCCTCTCCCGTCATAGATATTGATCGCGACGTGCGCAGACTGGGGCAGCCCAAATTCGATTGTCGTCCGCGGATTAAACGGGTTGGGGTGGGCGTGGCCGAGATAGACCTGCCCAGGCAGGGTACCAGTGGAGTTGTTGTCGACCGCTTCATTGGCGATACGTTCCAGTTCTCCGGCAGCGTTCACCAGGAGCGCGCGAACGAGCCGAATACCGCCTTCACCATCTTTAGTCACAGAACCGTCAGCCACGAACCGTCCGAGATCAACAGAGTCTCGATCCAGGCCTTGGGCAAAGAATGCCGTGACGTGCAAGCTGCCGACACCGTCAACCACAGTGGTGTTTTGGAGCCAGATTCCGGGGGCTCCGGGCGCGTGCTCCCACCTGGGCGTGCCTATGCTTGAGGGGAATTCGACAGCCAATTCAAGAGCCAGGGCGCCCCGGGCCCCGTCCAGCGCCAGGAAATTCGGCGCCGTGTGGCTGCCTTCAGTTTCGGCCCAGGCCAATCCTCCCAAAACAGCGGTGCCCGGATGGGCAAAAACAATGGGCGTTTCGACCCCCGGTGCCGAGTGTCCGTTGTGAGTACTGAAACGGACCAGATCTGAAAGGTTGATCCGGCTTGGGCCTGAGTCGCTATCCATCACCACGTCGGCGCAGGCCGCCACATCGTAGTCGGAGTTGTCCTCGGCGACACCAAAGGCCGAAGCTATAAAAGCAATGTCTGAAGTGTCGACCACCAGGCTGCCGTCGAAGTCGGCACTGCGGACGGAAATGTGGGCGGTCCCGATCTCGTTTCCGTCCAGTTGAATCGACCCTTCACCGGAGCCACAGCCGCCAACTGCCACTAAAGTAAATGTCGTCCACTCCCCGAGTGCAACGCTCACGTCGCGGTCGGCGGTGATGACTCCGCCGGCTACCGTCAGGCCTGCCTCCGCCGGCGGCACCAATGTCAGCCGATCCGCAACTACCGTTGAGGGAAAAGAGAAAGAGGGAAAAGCGGCAGTCACCACGACCGACTCTGCGTCGCCCGCGGGGCACGTGAAGGCGAATTGCTCGTCAGTGGGCGTGCTGGAAGTGATCTCCACCGCTGGCAGGACGAGCAACTCTATCGTGACCGGAACGATGGAGTTTACCGGGTCATTCGATACGACCTCGAAGGTCATTGTGTAGTTTCCCGGCCATTGCGACAAGGCCATCACCGTTACGGGAACCTGCGCAGCCGGAGCCGCCGCTGCAACCTCTCCTTCCGCATCCGTCAACAGCCAGGATGGCTGAGCCCGAGCGGGCCTGGACTGGTAGTCAAGCACACCGTCGCCGACATTCAGCACCGCAACACTACCGTGCCATATTTCTCCCTTGGTGAGAGTCAACGAAACGGCCGTCGGCGAAACCTCAATCGCGGGCGCGGGCAACGTCCGGAATTCGAGCGTGACCACACCCGAAGAATTGCCGAATTCGTCTTCGGCATTCATGGCAAAATACCAGGTTGTATCAAAGGGCAGTCCGGTGACACGTAGAGTGTCGGGCACACCTGGTGCGCCGGGCACGGGCTCCAAGGGCCACCGCGGCGCTATGGCGAAGTTTTCGGCCGTGATCGGAGAGGTGTCGTAGCGCAGATCATAAAGCGAGGCCGTTCCGGCAACGCCGTCGTCACCCGGGGCGGTCCAGGACAGATCGATTCGATCAGAGCCCACCTGGGTGACCGCAAAACCCGAGATCGGCGCGGGCGGCACCGCATCCGATAATCCCAACGGGACGGCCGCATTGAGCCGCCGGCCGTCCTGCACATACGGCACCAACGAGGCGACATGATCGCTACCATCGAGCAGGATTGTCTTGACGCCCGCAGCACTCAATTCCGGATGCAGTGACCGCAATAAAGCAGCGGCGCCCGCGACATGTGGCGCCGCCATGCTTGTGCCGCTCATGGTGTGGTAGTCGATACCGATGTGCGAAGGATAAGTGCTCAGGATCCGCACGCCAGGCGCTGCGATCATATTCGGCCGCGACGGCCCGTAGTTGCTGAAGATATGGCCCCTGTCATCCTCACCCAATTCGTCGGTGGGTCCGGATGCCGCCACCACAATCAGGTTGGCAAGCGGGTGCTCTACCGGATAGACATCCTCCTCGTCCAGGTTCAGATAGTCGTTGGCGGCGGCAACGACACAAAGAACGCCCCGGTCTCCCAGCCTACCGAGTGTTTCATACTCTGCCTGACTCGGTTCCGATGCGCTCCACTTGTAGCTCATATTCAGGATTTTAGCGCCCATGTCCGCCGCATATTCGTAGGCATCAAGGGCCCCGCTGAGAATAATACTGGGCGAACCGCGCCCAATGACACGCAACGGCAAAATTCGGATGCCCGGCGCGACTCCAGCAACGCCAACGGTGTTGTTCGTGGCCGCGGCAATGGTCCCCGCGACATGCGTGCCGTGGAAAGCATACTGCGTGTACAAGACGTGATCAGGCGGAAACACATCCGCATCATGGTCGACAAAATCCCAACCACGAATGTCATCCACATAGCCATTGTTGTCGTCATCGACACCGGCCAAGCCACCCTGTGCCGGATCCTCGGCCGGATTGATGAAGATGTTCGGCGCCAGGTCCGGCACTGTGTAGTCGGTGCCGGTATCAATAACCGCAACCAGGACCGACGGATCGCCGATGGTGATCTGCATGGCCTCTCGCCAGGAGATGTCCGCGCCAGCCAGACTGGGGGATTCGGCCGAACCGGGGAGCCCGGTATTCTCCAATGCCCACTGTTCAGGATACCGGGAATCATTCGGCGCCCCGTCATCGGGCCAGGAGGTCATGGTTCCGATCAGATTTGGTTCAACATAGGCCACCAACGGATCTTGAGAAAAGCGGGATAGGCCTTCGGCAACACTGATGCCGTCGAGAACGATGTGGTACGCGCCTGACAGCCGGTACTCCCGAACAACCCGGGCACCGGTTCCGGCCAGCAACCCGGTTTCGGCGGCCTTCGATGCGTCTTCTTTGAACTTGATAATCAGCTCGCCCGGAACGTAGGTGCCGGGTTCGTATGCGGTCGCGGTTGTCGCGGCTATCGCCAGTAGAAGCGTGCTGATGAATATCTGTTGAATTCTGGGTCGCATCAGATTGACATGCCTCTGGAATTTTTGAGTAAATTCACGATTAGCCTTTTCGGCTGTTGGTGCTCCTATTCGTGATTGTAACATATTCAACGACCCAATCCCCCATTCAACGCGGGTATGCG
>JADGEP010000014.1:14333-20373 GCA_016744275.1 Candidatus Krumholzibacteriia bacterium
GTTGCGAGATGAATGAAGGACGCCCGGCCAAGGAAGCATTCGTCAGAGGCGAATCACTCGACTTGAGTAGAGCAAACTCGGGTGGTCGCCTTTAAAACGACTGGCGCCAGTTAACCCTTTGATTCCAGGCGGTAATGAGGAAAATCGAATCGAGAGCGTAGAGTCTCAAACAACCGAAAACTCTACCTTAGAACTGTCCCGTTGACGGGGAGGGCTACGGCACTCGCGACCAGGGCAATGATGAGGAGAGGGGCGCACTTCATGAAATCAGTCCTCGTTTGCTGGGTGCTCTATTCATTTTCGGCTTCCATTTATTTTGATTGTAGGTGGGAAAGCCCGTACAAGAAACAGTCGATATGGGTCATCGCAAGTGCATGGGCTTGGCAGCATGCCCATGGCGGCAACTCAGGATTCTCTCCGTGCCATCGGATATGGCGGGACCCAGCCTCAGATTTCTATGCTATGGTGCCCCCAACCTCCCGACTGCATCCAAAACGTCTGATTCGCGCCCCACTGGCGGCCAAGGTGAAATTTGCGCAAGCGGTTGTTCCTCCTTTTTTTTCCGCTGATGTTCCTGCCGGCGGTTGTCGTCATGTTTGTCGGCTGGCAAACCAGCGAACGGCAACTGGAGGTGTTGGACAGCCCCGGCCTGCACCGCTCCCTCGATTCTTCCCTCGAGTTGGCCCGCCTGGTGCTCAAGCAGCAGGAAGATCGGGCCCAACAACTGGCCGACTCGCTGGCCGGTGACACGACCGCCCGCCCTGGCCCGCCGTTTACCGGCCCCCTCAATGACCTGGCCGCGCGCACCTGGTGGCTTTGGCCGCCCCAACCGGCCGGAAACGGCCTGAGCCCCGCCGAGATTTTTCCAGATTTCGCGGCCGGACACCAAACCGCTCCGGTGCGGCGTGCCCTGCCCGCAGGATCTTTTCTCCTGGCGTCCGCTCGTTTGGACCAGCAACCCGAGCAGTGGCTCGTGGTCGCCGAACCCCTGCCACCGGAACTGGTCGCCAATCTCGACGCGGTCGCCCAGGGCAGCTCGGGACTGCGGCAGATGAACCTCTTCTACGGCCGGCTCTTGCGCTCCAACGCCCTGCTCACCCTGGGCGTGCTGGTGGTTCTTTTGCTGGGGCTCTCCCTCTGGCTCAGCACGTTTCTTTCCCGCCGCCTGGCTGCACCGCTCCAGAAACTCGTGGCCGGCACCGAGAAGGTGGCCGCCGGAGATCTCAGCCATCAGGTCGATGTCGCGGCCCCCGACGAACTGGGGCATCTGGTGGGCGCCTTCAACCGCATGACCCGACAATTGCAGGCGAGCAAGCATGACCTGAGACGGGTCGAACGCATCGCCGCCTGGCAGGGTGTGGCGCGGCGCCTGGCGCACGAGATCAAGAACCCGCTGACCCCCATCACCCTGGCCATGCACCGCATCAGCCGCAAAAGCGACGACAAAACCGTGAACGAATGTGTCGCGGCGGTGCTGGAGGAAGCGGCCAACCTGGAGCGGCTGGCCGACGAGTTCTCACTCTACGCCAAGCTGCCCACGCCCAACCGGCAGCCACTGGATCGCCAGCAACTGCGCGAACTGGTCGACGGAGTGGCCCGCCTCTATCTGGAACGCACGCGAGTCCAGTTCAGTTGGCAAGGTTGGCAAGACGACTTTATCGTACTGGTCGACCCGGGGCAGTTGCGCCAGGTCGTGAGCAACCTCGTCAAGAACGGCTCCGAAGCCATGGCCGGCGAAGGAGTGCTCACCTTTGGCCTCCACGCCAGTGACGGGCCTGCCGAGCCGGACGGAGACCCTTCGGCAACATCCGGAGGGTGGATTTCGTTCAGCGTTGCTGACACCGGGCCTGGCCTGCCGGCCGATCCGGAGAGCGTGTTCGAACCCTATGTCACCGACAAGGCGACCGGCACCGGCCTCGGACTGGCCATCGCCCGGCGCATCATCGATGATAACGGGGGCCGGCTGACGGCAACCTCGACCACCGAAGGCGCGGTTTTTACGATTGAATTGCCCAACACCGCTTAGTGCCGCGCAGTAGAATCGACTTGGGAAAGGAAACGGGCGTGCCCAACTACGAAGAACACATTCTGGTCGTCGATGACGAGCCGAATATCCGGAAGCTGCTGGCCGGCGTGTTGCAGGACGAAGGATTTGAAGTCTCGACCGCCGCCGATACCGCCGCCGCCCAGGCGCTGTTGGCCTCCCGGCCCGTCGACCTCATGCTGCTGGACGTGCAACTGCCCGACCAGGACGGGTTGTCTTTTTTGCGCAAGCTGCAGGCTGGCGACACGGCGCCGCCGGTGATCATGATGAGCGGGCACGGCACCATTGCCAACGCGGTCGAAGCTACTCATTTGGGCGCCCTCGACTTCATCGAAAAACCGATCCAGGCCGGACGCCTGCTCGTTTCGGTGGCCAACGGCCTGAATCTGAAACGGCTGCGCAGCGAAAACGCCGACCTGCGCACGGCCCTCAACCTGACCGGCGATCTGTTGGGCTCCAGTTCCGCCATGGCCCAACTGCGGGATCAGATCGCCCAGGCCGCGCCCACCGACGCGCGCATCTTGATCACCGGTGAAAACGGCACCGGCAAGGAGTTGGTCGCCAGGGCCCTGCACAAGGCTTCGCTGCGCAGCGCCCGCCCCTTCATCAAGGTCAACTGCGCGGCGATTCCCTCTGAGCTGCTGGAAAGCGAACTCTTTGGCCACGAACGCGGCGCCTTCACCGGCGCGGTTGCCCGGCGGCTGGGCAAGTTCGAGCGGGCCCAGGGCGGCAGCCTGTTGCTCGACGAGATCGGCGACATGAACCCCACCACCCAGGCCAAACTGCTGCGGGTGCTGGAGGAAAGCGAGCTGGAACGGGTGGGCGGCAGCAGCCCCATCGCCATCGACGTGCGGGTCTTCGCTTCGACCAATCGCGACCTGGATCGCCTGCGGGCCGACGGCGGTTTTCGTGAGGATCTGTACCATCGCCTGATGGTCGTGCCCCTGCGGGCCCCGGCCCTGCGCGACCACCGCACCGATGTGCCCGAACTGGCGGCGCACTTCCTGCACCATTTCTGCGCCGGCAGCGGGCGCCCGTCCAAGACCTTGACCGAAGAAGCGCTCGCCTTGCTTCAGGCCTACCGGTGGCCGGGCAATGTCCGCGAATTGAAAAACCTGATGGAGCGGATCATGATCATGGTGCCGGCGACCACCGTGACCGACGATGATCTGCGCTGTCTGTTGACGGGCTTCGATTCCGATACTGTCAGCGGTGACCTGACCGGCGACGGCCAGTCTCTGGCGACTCTATTGGCGCAGGAAGAAAAACGTCTCATCGAAGAAGCCGTGGACCGCGCCGACGGCAACCTGGCTGCGGCCGCGCGCGAACTGGGACTGGACCGGGCCAACCTGCACCGCCGCCTGAAGCGGTTGAATCTCAAACGTGGGGACTGAGCGTGTCATCCGGACAACACCACGTCGTCTCAACGACATGAATCGCAAGCCGGAAGCCTCAACGGAGAGCCAGATGGTCTCGCCTCGCAGAACCGCCAACTGCTTGGCTCCGTTATTGTTACACTGCCTTGCATCGGAATGCCGAACTTCCTTCAAGTCTGGCCCTCCACTTGCCTTTAAAGAGTGTTCGACGGCCCGGTACCGGTTCGGCGCGGAATCATCCGCAGCCGAAGGCGGTCCCCGCGGCTGGTCGGGCATATCCGAAGGGCGAACAAGATGAGAGGGCTGTTTTTTACGATCGGGTTGGCGTGGTGCATCATCGCGAACACTGGTGTGATGGGCGCGCACGCCGCCACGATTTCGGTCGCCGCTGATACCACTCCAAGAATCCCGGTGGAATCGGCCGCGGCACGCGACGTCACCTTCACCTATCAGGACGCGAACTATGAGCAGGTCGCGCTGGCCGGATCATTCACTGACTGGGTGCGCATCCCTCTGGTAAAAACGGGCAGCCTGTGGTCATTGGAACTGTCGGTACCGCCAGGGGAGCAATACTACCGCTTCGTCGTCACCGACCGGGGCGAAACCTGGGACGCCATCGACCCGGACAATTCCACGGCCCTGAACCACCCCGAGCACGGTTGGGTCGCGGTGGTCGACTTTGAGCGCAAGGCCGAGCCGGATCGTCGGTCGTCGGAAGAACGACGCGAAAAACGGCGCCAGCGTTCCCAGTACCGCAACGAGATCAAACAAGAGCTGAAATTTGGCAGCCCGGACCACCTGTCCGGTTCCTACCAGCGAGTCGACGGTTTGACTCTGGGCTTTGCGCTGAACCACATCGGCCAGAAGGGAAGCCTGGATCCTTCGGTCCGCAGTCAATTTGGTTACGGCTTCAGCAGCGGCCGGGCCAGCGTCGGCCTGACGATCCTGCAGCCGCTCACTTCCAACCGCGTCTTGTCTCTCAAGGCCTCGCTCTACGACTGGACCGACTATTCGGACCAGACCGGCATTGGGTCGACCGAAAACTCACTGGCGGCGCTGTTCCTGCACGAGGACTACCGCGACTACTACCGCAACAAGGGCATCCGGGGCAGTGTGGTTCTGGAACCGGCCAATTGGCTGCGGCTCGAAGCCGGGGTGCTGGCCGAAGAACACGATTCCCTGTGGGCGCCCTCGGTTTGGTCCATCAAGAAAGGGGACCTCACGGCCAACCCGGCCATTGATGAGGGCAGCCTGCGCAGCGCCCTGGCCCGCGTGCACATCGGCGGTCGTTTTAACCACCTGCGCGTGGTCTACGAACACAGTTCGCCAGACCTGATGGGCGGCTCCTACGACTTTCGGCAGATCACCGCCACGGCCCGCGGACAACTCGAACTGGGCGACCGTGCCGGCTTCGATGTGCGCCTGAAAAGCGGCACCAACCTACACGGCCGGTTGCCCGCCCAGCGGCGCTACGTGCTTGGTGGATTGGGCACCGTGCGCGGCTACGCCTACCAGTCGTTGCTGGCGACCGACCCAGACGAGGCCCTGGTTCCGGGCGACCGCGAACCCTACGGCGGCGAACACATGCTGCTGGGCAACTTCGAATACTCGTTCCAGCTTTCGGGCTGGATGGGCATGGCCCTCTTCTACGACGCGGGCATGGCCTGGCAGGATCGGGATGCCGACGTCTCTCTCAACCAGTTGAAGACGAGCACCGGGCTGAGCTTCATGCCCTGTGGCAGTGACCTGCGCTTCAATCTCATCCAGCGCCTGGACGATCGCAGCAGCGACCCGGTCTTCCAATTGCGCTTGCAGCGGATGTTCTGAGCCATGAGAACACGATGCCCAAATCCGCTGCAGAAATTTTTGGTCATGGCCATCCGGTTGTTCATGGTGGCCGGATTCCTGAGCACGCCGTCTCCGACCGCCGCCGAAGAGGCACGCCTCGAAATCGGACCACCGGCCAGGCAGGGCTCGGAGGTCGTGGCCGACGTCACATTGCACGGCATGTTCGACGACGACATCATGGCGACCCTGCAGTCTGGCCTGCCGGTGAACCTGGTCTTCCGCTGGACGATCTGGCAGGAAAAGCACGGCTGGCGCGATGTGGAGGTCGACACGGGCGAGATGCGTTTCCGGATCTATTTCGACATGCTTGAAGAGGACTACAATATCTTCAATGCTCAGGGGCGGCCGTTGGCGACTTGTGAGGCGCTGTTGGGGGTTGAGAGTGTGGTTTGTGATCGGGAGGGGTTGGTTCTGGGTGATGCCCGCAGGTACTCGGCCGAGCACACTTATTATGTGGAGATGGAGGCCATGATTGAGGCCTTTGATGATCAGCAGGTGCGGGGGTTTGAAGGGTGGTTGTTGGGGCAAGGCGATGGGGCGGGTGGCGAATCGGTGGCTGAGACGCCGATCGCTGGTGCTGAAGATGATGGCGGGCTGACTTCTGGGATTTCTGGACTGGCTATGGATTTGGTGCGTCGGGTCGCGGGAATTAATGATCGGACGGCTGAGGGGAAATCGGCGGTTTTTCGGGGGTGGTGAGGTTTGGGGGTTGGGGTGGTCGCTCGGCGACTTCTGGTGGGTGGGGCTGGGTTGTGCCTGGCGGAGAATCGAG
>JADGEP010000150.1 GCA_016744275.1 Candidatus Krumholzibacteriia bacterium
CCAGACCGGCGGCCAGCCAAATCCGTCGGCGGCGACCTTGACGAATCACGGCCAGCACCCACACCGCCGTCGACAATGCGAGCAAGGGCGCGATGGGTTGGCGGTAGCGGGAAGTGGGGAAAAACGGCAACAGACTCAGGAAGTATCCACCCATCAGGATGAGCACAATCCAGCGGGCGCGCTGAGGCAACAACCACACGCCGACCAGGCCCAGCCCGGACAGCATAAAGAAGGGCACCACCATCACCCACAGGGATCGGAATTCCCGGTGGTAATAGTCGTAGCTGACGATCTGGGGCAGTTCGTAGCCATTCCAGAAACGATAAACCTTGCGGATATAGTGCAGGGGCATGGCGCCGGCGTTGGCGCAAAATTCGTCCCAGGCCCGATGGGTGAGGATGCGCGAAACTTCGGAGCCTTTCAGGTCGCGCCCCAATTCCCGCTCCAGGGTGGGCTCCATGCTGGGGTCAAATTCAGCCTGGGCTTCGTCCATGACCGGCGCGAAGATGCCCTTGTAGGCGGCTTGTTGGCCGATGAGCAAATTCACGCCGCCATTGCTGGTCAGCAGCACAAAGTCGTCGGCCACGATGATATTGCGCAGGGTCGCGGGGGCGAGCATGAGCGTACCGCCGACCAACAACGCTGCCACGAGTTGGGCGCGGTTGCGGGTGGACGTCAGCGAGATCACGCCGACAGAATTCAAGAGCAATAGCGGAAACAGGGGCAGCAACAACAGCATGTTGCCGCGCGCGAGCCCAGCCAACCCCGTGAGGATTCCCAGGACAAACCAGGTCCGCACCACGGGCCGCTCGACAGCGCGCACGGCTTGCAGGGCGACCAGCAACATCGTGGTGGTGACGAGGGTTGCCATCAACAAATTGCCGGCGTAAAAGACCGGGGCTCCGTACAGCCCAAAAAGAGCCGCGGCCAGCAACGCCGTTTCGCGTGCATGGGGAGTGTCGCCCAAAACAACGCGGGCAAAACGCCGCAAGAGCCAAATATTGACCAGCGAAAGGGCCAACTGCACCACCAACGCGGCCTGGCTGCCCACACCAAAAATGACATAGATCAAAGCCAGCAGGTGTGGGTACAGGGGGCCCATCCAATAGGTTTCGTGCCAGCCCCAATCGCCAGCCACCAGGCGGGCGGCCCACTCGTGGTAGGTCTGGCTGTCCAGCAGGGGCACCGCCGCCAGGTCCGTGTCTTTCAATTCGAGATAGAAGGCCAGGCGCACGGCGGCGGAAAAAATCAACAGCCCCCAAAAGAGGCGCTTTTCGAGCTGTGCAGACACGGTCTATTCCGCCGGCGCGGTCGCATCAAGAGGCGTGTGCAACCGCAGCCGGATAAACTCGTTGTCGTCCGGCGTTTTGGAGGGTCGCCGGCCCGTGCTCATGGGGAAGTTGTTGTCGTTGACCAGCAGCAGTGTCTGGTTGTCGATCACCAAGAGGCTTTCGGGAGTCACGTAGGGAAAGCGGTAGTATTGCCCGAGGCCAACGGCGCCTTTTTCGCTGTGGGTCAAGCCCTGGCTGTCGTCGATGTTCAACAGATCGCAGACCAGTTGCTTGGTCAGAAAACCGCGTTCGCTGACCCGGCCAAGTTCGACCCGGTAGATGCGTTTGGTCTTGGCCTTGTTGCCTTCGGCGCTGTCGCGTTCGATCACCAGCAGGGTGCGGTTGTCGATCGCTTCGAGAGAGGCGATCGAGACGCCGGGATCGTCGACGAGATACATCCAGTGGTTGCCGGTGAAGGAACGGCGCCCGGGTTCGAATTCCAGGATGATGCGGCGCTGGCCCAGGGGGTCATCATGCAGCCCTTTTTCGACAGCCGCGTAGGCGCGGGTGCCGTTGGGGTTCAGGGCCAGGCCTTCGATGCCGCCGCTGCGGGGCAGGTTGGCCAACTCATCTCGGGTTTTGGGGTCGCGCAAAAAACGCAGGTCGGGGTGGTCCGGAGTGCGGTAGAAGGGCGAGCCACGGGCGAATGGCCGCAACTTCGGCATGATGGGAATGTCGACGGGTTTTTCCAGCACTTCGCCGCGGGCGCTGAAGTGGACCAGTGAGGGGCCAAATTCTTCGCCCAACCAAAAGCTGCCATCGGGCATCTGGACAAAAGATTCGGGGTCCAGGTCGGCGCCGGTCAGTTGGCGCGTGGAATCGGGTCGGGCCAGATCAAAGGGCAGCAGGCCGTGGGGGTCGGTGAGGTTGACGAAATCGAGCATTTGTACCGGGCCGCCTTGGCGGGGCGGATCATCCAGGGCCACTTCAAGCCGGTACCAGCGCAGGGGAAAGTTGGTGCTGTTGGCCAGGCTGCCGAAGCCGTTGTCCTGCAGGGCGAGGAATTGGTTACCGCCCAATGAGAGCAGGGATGAGAAGCCTTGCACGGGCACCGAGGCGAAGGGCAGGTTGCGGCCATTGATGGTCTCGTCCAGGGCATGGCCCACGGCGGGGCCTTCGCAGAAGGTGTCGGCCGGCAGCACGGCGCGGCCATCGAGGCTTGCGAGGGCGGGTTCGGTGGGAGCCGTTTCCCGGGCGCATCCGGCCAGTCCCAGGGCCAGCAGGGCAATCAACAACAGGCGCGTGCAGTGGTGTGCTTCAGGGCGTGTTCTCGAACCGGGCATGGGCTCTCCATCGTGGTGCGAAAGACGGACAATTGCAGGCGCTGGACATTTGCAGAAGCGCAGGACAACTGCAAAAGACAGTGTAACAGCCCCAATGATATATGCCACGCAGGAAGAACGGAAGCGGGTCAGCGGTAGAGGGCCTTGACCTGTCCGTAAGATCGGGCTTCGTCGGCCACCGGGTCGAACCCCAGAAGATTGTTCAGGGTCGAGATGATGGCTTCTTCGTTGAAGAGAATCTGGGCGTATCGCAGGACGCCGTCGCTGCCAATGATGGCATTATAAGGCAACCCGCCGGCCACCGGAAATTGGGAAAAGAGATCCCAGTTGGAGGCCATCAGGATCTGGTAGGTCACGCCCTGGGCATCGACCCAGTTTTGCACCGAGGCCACTTGTTCCTGCATGTCGATGGCGATGACGGTCACGCCCTGATCCCGATAGACCTGATGGATGTCGTTCTCAAGGATACCAGCTTCGACGTTGCACCCCGGGCACCAGGTGGCAAAAAAGTTGATCAGGACAATGTCGCCGGCAAAGTCAGAAAGGCTGACCGGCGTACCGGAAAGATCATTGAGGGTGAAGTCGTCGATGGTATCGCCGAGTTGGTAGCCGGCCTGGGCGGGTTGGGCGAGCAGCAGGAGGGCGCACAGGAGCAAAAGCGCACCCAAGGGGGCGGAAAGGCTTCTCTGGCTAGTTTTGGACATCATTCGTGGCCCCCTTTATGCCGTACAAAAAGATACCGTACAAACTCTATCCGTTATTATACACCATTTGGGCGCTTTCTGCCGGATGGCGGCAAAAAAAAGGGCCGGCCCAAGGCCGACCCGATCAGGCGCAAATGCCGTAGAAAACCTACAGTCCCTTGGGATTGGGACCGTATTCGTTGGATCCCGGCTGGCTGTCCTGGGTCATGAAGAACAATATGACCAGATTCAGCAAGGGAATGAATATGCCGATGATCCACAGCCCAGGTTTGCCGATGTCGTGCAAACGCCGGATGCCCACCGCGACCGCAGGCACCAAAACGACCAGTGAGTAGAGCCAGCTGAGAAAGCCGGGTGAGCCGAACATGGCTTCAACCATGCCCAAGGCAAAACTGACGCCAATGTTGATCAGAAAGAACATCCAGAATTCGGTGCGACGGGAGCGTCCGTCGAATTTGTTGTAGTTGCGCCAGGCTTGCAGATACCATTCCATGATTGTGCCTTTCCGATGAGTCTTGTCGCGATGGTTTTGTCGAACCTCGTTACCATCGGTCAAATGGGAACAAAAATGAAGCTAAAACTCCAGGGACAGTTGGGCCGGCGGTCCATCCTCGACCGTGAGGAAGGCGCGGGTGTCCATGATCATCACATCCAGGTTCAGGCCCAGCTTGCGATCGCCGGACCAACGCGCATGCCGCAACGAGTGGTCGTGCAGGCGCATCGCACCGCGGGGGCAGTCGGCGGCAGCCTTGAGATGGGCGGCGGCACACTGGATCACCGCCTGCAAAACATGAGCCGCGGGCGAGCCGATTCCCGCGGCGTGCCAGAGGCCTTCCAGCACTTCGTGGCATTCCCACCAGTAGCCTTCGTTGAACAGATCGATGCCAAAGAGAAAGTGTTCGCACTCCCGCCAGTCTTCGGTATTGAGATTGGGCAACTCTGGTTCAGGCAGTCCGTAGGAATGGCCCTCCGGGTCCCGAATGGGGTGCGGCGTAAATCCGGGCACATGACGGTATACCGGAAGGGGTCTCTCGGTGTATCTTGACTGCCGAGAAGACGCAGAAGGGTTTTCGATTTCAGGGTCGCCCATCATTGCTCCGTCGATGATCCCTGGGTCGGGATGTTGGGAAAAAGGGAAAGCCTCTTGGCCTCCCTGTGGTGACATCTTGATTCCGAGGTTTCCATGATAGAGTTATTCGATCAGGTATACAACTGTGCGCATCGGGGTGCGTCCGGTCACGCTCCCGAAAACACCCTGGCGGCGCTGAAATTGGCCGTAGCCCTGGGTGCGGACATGGCCGAAATTGATGTGCAGCAAACCGCCGACGGACAATTGGTTCTGTTTCACGATGAAACCCTCGAGCGCACCAGCACCGGAACCGGTTTGCTCGCCGAGCGCACCCTGACCGAACTGAGGGTCCTGGACGCCGGATCCTGGTTCAGCCAGCACTGTGCCGGCGAGAAGATTCCGACCCTGGTAGAGGCCATTTCGGCGGTGCGGGGTTGTTTGAGCCTGAATATTGAGTTGAAGGCTGACAGCTCGGCTCCCGGCATGTTGGACCGCCTGCTGGCCACGATCGCGGATCAGGACTTCGCCGACCATTGCGTGGTCACCAGTTTTGACCACGCCCTGATCGACGACCTGGTGTCCCGCGAGCCGGATTTTGCCACCGGATATATTGTCGGACGCGAAGGCCTGCCCGTCGATGCATTCCGCTCGAAGGTGGATGTATTGAGCCTGGAAAAATCGCTGATCGAAGAAGCGGAACTGGAATTTGCCACCGCCGCCGGCAAGGCGGTGCACGCCTGGACCGTCAACGATGCTGAAGAAATGAGCCGCCTGGTCGCCCTTGGCGTCGGCGGCGTGATCACCAACTACCCGGACCGATTTTCGGACACCCGGACCCGACCCACGGGATAGACAGAGAGAAACATCATGACCAACAGCGACCTCAGTGAACAAATAGACGATCTGGCCGGACGGCGGCAGCTGTTCGGCTTCACCATCGGCTACTGGATGTTGAACATCATCGAGATGTTCGAGCGCATGGCCTACTACTCGGTGCGCAGCGTGGTGGCCATCTACATCATGCAGGCCGACGACGCGGCCGGATTGCATTTCACGGCGGCGGACAAGGCCCAGATCTACGGCCTGTGGTTTGCGTTTCAGTCCCTGTTGCCGACCTTCACCGGTGGCTTTGCTGATCGGTATGGTTACAAAAAGATGCTCTTTGTTTCGATCACCTTGAATGTGATCGGTTACATCCTGATGGGCACCTTGCACTCACTGGGTGGCTTCACCTTCGGCGTGATCGTCTTGGCCAGCGGCACGGCCTTCTTCAAGCCGGCCATCCAGGGCTCTTTGGCTCACAACATGACCAAGGGCAACTCTTCCCTGGGCTGGGGCATCTTTTATTGGGTCGTGAACATTGGTGCGGCCATCGCTCCCATGTTGGCCAACGTGGTGCGCACCGAACTCGGCTGGCAGGCATTGTTTTTCATCGCCGCGGGCATCATGAGCTTGAATTACTTGATGCTGTTCACTTTCCGTGATTTTGCCAGCGGCGCCGACAAAAGCGAAGGCATGCTCAAGGTTCTCATCCGCACCTTGAAAAACCTGGGCGACATGCGTTTGGTGACCTGGCTTTTGATCATGAGCTGTTTCTGGTTGATGATGTACGCGCTGTGGGATCTGCAGCCGAACTTCCTGACGGACTGGAACGATTCCAGCGACGTGGCCCACTTCATCGACAAGGTCAGCTTCCTGCCCGATGGCTGGACCGCCGAAACCGAGCGGGGCCTGCAGGTGCCGCAGGAGTTGCTGATCAATCTGAATGCGCTCCTGATTGTGCTGCTGGTGATCCCGATCTCCATCCTGGCCCGTAAGATCCGCACCCTCGAAGCTATGGTCATCGGCATGGCCATGGCCACCGCGGGTGTGTTGGTGGCCGGCTTGACCAACGTGGGCGCCATCTTCCTGATCGGCGTGGCGTGCTTCAGCTTCGGTGAAATGCTGACCGGGCCCAAAAAGAGCGAGTACCTGGCTTTGATTGCCCCCACAGGCAAAAAAGGGCTGTACCTGGGTTACGTGAACATTCCGGTCGGTATCGGCGGCCTGGTGGGTTCGCATCTGCAGGGTTACTTCTACGGCAACTTCGGTGAAAAAGCGGTGCTGGCCCAAAAGTGGCTGGCGGAAAATGCGGAATTCATGAAGGGCGCCCTGTGGGACGGCAAAACCAGCACGCTGGACGCCGCCACTGGCGTGGCCCGTACCGACGCTTTCCTGAAGATGCAGGAAGTCTCAGGCCTGGATGCCGCTGCGGCCACCGACCTGCTGTGGAACACCTACAGTCCCGGCACCAACGTCTGGTTGCCCTTTGCGGCGATCGGCCTGGCGGCCATCATTGCATTGGTGGTGTTCGCGAAAATGGCGCGTCGCTGGAAAGATATGGACGCTTAGAAAAAGGGCGCTCAGCTGGTGACGAGAGCGCAGTGGTCGGGAACGCGTTTCTGCAAGGCGGCCAGCAGAAGTTTTCCGTCCACCGGCTTGGTCAGGTAGTCGTCCATGCCGCAGGCCAGGCAGCGTTCGCGATCGGTTTCGAACGCACCGGCGGTCAAGGCAATGATGGGGGTTCTCGGCCCGCCACCTTCGCGTTCGCGCAGTTGGCGGGTCGCTTCGAATCCGTCGAGGCGAGGCATCTGGCAGTCCATGAGGATGGCGTCAAATGTCTCGTCAGCGCAGATGTCCACCGCTTCCTGGCCGTCCTTGGCGAGACTCATTTCCACGCCGAATTTCTTCAGCAATAATCCCATCACCCGCTGATTCAGAACGTTGTCTTCGACGACCAGGATGCGTAGCCCAAGTGGGCTCCAAGGCGCACTCGGAATTTCTGCCGGAGCGGCACCGGTGGCCGACATGAGCTTCGAAGCAGTGCCCAGTTCCAGTTTGAAATGGAAGACCGAGCCGCCGCCATCGCGAGGGCGAACACCAATTCGTCCACCCATCAGCGTGATCAGGTTTTTGCAAATCGCAAGCCCCAGCCCCGTGCCGCCAAAGCGGCGGGTGGTCGAGGTGTCGGCCTGGGTGAATGCCTCAAACAATTTGGCACCATCACCATCGGGCACGCCGATGCCGGTGTCTTGAATTTCGAATTCGAGAGCGTAGGCAGCAGTGGAAAGCCGCGCGGTGCGCACGCTCAGAGCCACAAAGCCCTTGTCGGTGAACTTGACGGCGTTGCCCAGCAAATTTAACAATACTTGCCGCAGGGCGGTTGGGTCGCCGGAAACGGCCATGGGGAGCTCTTCCAAGCCAGCCAGGCGCAATTCCAGCTTCTTCTTCTCTGCCGCGGGCCGGATGATATCCAAGGTGTCGTTGATCAGGTCAACAGGCCGGAACTCGATGGATTCGAGGGTCCGTTCGCCCGCTTCGATGCGCGAAAAATCGAGTATGTCGGTGATGATTTCCTGCAACGCCCCGGCGGACTTGGTGATGGTATTGACCTGGTCGGCCTGGTCTTCACTCAGGCCAGAAGTCATCAGGATTTGGGACATGCCCAGCACGCCATTGAGCGGTGTGCGGATTTCGTGACTCATGGTGGCCAAAAACCGCGACTTGGCTTCTGAAGCGGCTTCAGCCTGATCACGGGCCTGCCGCAACATCTGAGTCTGTTGCACCACCTGGCGGCGCATGGTCCAGGACCACAACGAGGCCAGCAGGAAGGCGACCAACAGCGGCACGATGATCCAACCTGCATATTTGAAATAGTCCCAGGCGGAAAGGCGGTGGGCATTCAGGACGCCGAACCACTTGTCGTAAATGGCATCGTATTCACCGCTGGCCTTGAGAATCGTCAGGCCTTGATTGATCTGCGGCAGCAATTTTTCCTGGCCGGGCACAACGGCAAAAGCGTAGTAGGTCTGGTGCAGGGGGTCGCCCACCCGCTCGACGTTTTTCAAGCCCAGGACCCGCGCGACATGCAATCCGCGCAACTCGGCCATGAGGCAGGCGTCGCCCTGCCCGGCGGCCAACATGCGCAGGGCTTCTTCGGCATTGGAAGCGAGCAACGGTTCGCCGGTATAGCCTTCGCTGACGACATACCGGGCCATCACGCCCTGGCGTTGCACGATGAGCCGCTTGCCCGCCAGGTCTTCTTCACCCTTGATGTCATTGTTGTCAGTGCGGACAAAAATTTTGTAGTGCTGGCTGAGATGGGGAGTGGCGAAGCGGAATTCTTTTTCGCGGGCTTCCGAAATCGTCATGCCCACATGAACCTGCACCGAACCGTCGGACAGGCCTTCGCGGGCTTCGCGCCAGGGCGCCAGGTGGACTTCCAGATCGAGGCCCATGGTGCGGGATATCGCCTGCAGAAGGTCCACGTCAAAACCGGTGGCTTCTCCGTCGGCGATGTAGTGGAAGGGTTCGTAGGAGTCGCCGCCGCCGACGACGATGGTGC
>JADGEP010000151.1:0-279 GCA_016744275.1 Candidatus Krumholzibacteriia bacterium
ATGGCGCCAAGTCCAAGGGGAAGACGCCGACCCGATGCTGCAGGAGATTCAGTGGGAATCGCACTTGGGCGCAAGCCACGTTATCAACGGCAAGCCCGCCGGGCCGGAAAACCAGCTGCGCCAAGTGGGCAGTTTGACCCGCATCGCCGGTGCTGAAGGACCTGACGCCGAACGTAAGAACCTATCGATCAGCAGCTTTTTGGCACTGCTCGGCGATAAGGATACTGAAGTGCAGCGCTGGAAATCGACCAAGTTCACCGATGAATCCGGCGCGGCGAT